>NZ_JBJXIB010000061.1:0-34738 GCF_046115965.1 Janthinobacterium sp. CG_23.3
GGCGCCAACGTGCTCGACGTGAACTTGACGGGCAGCGGCGTGGTCAACTACAACGCCGGCGCCGGCGCCACCAGCATCCGCAACCTGAACGGCGGCCAGGGACTCAGCGTCAGCGGCGGCAGCCTGACCCTGGGTTACGCCGCCACCGACCGCTCGCTGCTGAGCGGCGCCCCCGGCCTGAACATCAGCGGCGGCAACCTGGTGCTGCGCGGCGCCCTGACGGTCGACGACTATGCCCAGAGCGGCGGCGTGGTCGGCGGCGGCGGCGGCTTGAACGTGCGGCGCAGCTTCAGCCAAAGCGCCGGCAACCTCGGCGTCGACGGCGCGCTGGCGATCGTCCAGGCCAGCGGCGACCTGGCGTTCTCGAACCTGAGCGCGGCCAGCGTGTCGCTGTTCGCCGAGGCCGGGCGCATCAGCCAGAGCGGTCCGGTGGTCAGCGCCAACCTGGTGGCGCGGGCGCAAAACGGCGTCGCGTTGAGCAACGCCGGCAACCGCGTCGGCGGCTTCAGCGCCAGCAACAGCGGCGCCGGCGGCATCGCGCTGACCAACGTCAGCAAGCCCGGCACGCTGGTGCTGGGTACCTTGAGCAGTGGCGCCGGCGACATCGTCATCGACAACACCGGTGGCATTGAAAGCCACGCCATCAACGCCAACGGCGGCAACGTCTCGCTGACGGCGCACAGCCCGATCCAGGTCGAAGGCGCCATCAGCGGCGCCGACATCGACCTGTCGGCCAGCACCGACATCGTGCTCGGCGACGGCGCCCGGCTGGCCGCGCTGAGCGATGTCAGCATGAGCGCCGGCACCGGCATTGCGCTGCAGGGCGCGGCGCGCGTGAACGCCGGCGGCAATATCGCCCTGGCGGCCGGCAGCGGCGTCACGCTGGACGGCACGTCCAGTCTGACGGCGAGCGCCGGCAGCATCCATATCGCCACCGCCAGCGGCAGCATCGTCGCCGGCGGCGGCGCCAGCATCAGCGGCGCCTCGGTGCTGCTGTCGGCGCCGCAAGGCGCGGTGGTGGCGCCCGGCTCGGTCTTCGCGGGCGGCGCGGTGCCGGTGGTGGAAAGCGGCACCGGCGCGACGCCGGTGCAGGTCGCGCCGTTGACGCAGGCGCTGAACACGACCATTAACCTGATCAACACCAGCTCGTCCGGCGGGCTGGACCCGGCGCCGGCGCAGATGCCGCCGCTGGGAACGGTGGCGTCGGAACCGGAGTCGGCCAACGACAAGGGCGGCGTGGCGAGGGTGATCGACGACGCGAGATCAACAAGCAATGAACAGGGAGTGGAAAAAAATGATGGCATCAAGAAGACATTCTGCAATTAAGGCATGGCTGGCGCTGCTGTGCCGCGCCGCATTTGCGACGCAGCATCGCGGCGATTGTCGTCATATTTATTCAACGAATCCGTGATTCAGGACGCTAGTACTTGACGTTCTCGGGTGGGCACAAGAATGTGTCCACCCTTTTACCTGCCGCATTCTTCCCCCCTTGAAAAATTCGCTTGACCTTCCCATCATTGGATAGTTGATCCTTGCCGTATCGCGCACCATAAGGATACGTTGCCATGAACCAGCCCGCCCCCGATTTCACCGCCCCCGCCCATGCGCAAACGCTGGGCATTGTTGGCATGAGCTGCGCGTCCTGCGTCGCCCGCCTGGAAAAAGCCCTGACCGCAGTGCCGGGCGTGCGCCACGCCAGCGTCAACCTAGCCAGCGAAACGGCGCGGGTCGAGTCGGACGCGCCGTTGGCGCTGGAGAGCTTGCGCCAGGCCGTCGACAAGGCCGGCTACCAGCTGGCGCAGCGCGAGGTCGCGCTCGACATCGAGGGCATGACTTGCGCGTCCTGCGTGGGCCGGGTCGAAAGGGTACTGCGCAAGGTGCCGGGCGTGCTCGCCGCCAGCGTCAACCTGGCCACCGAAAGCGCGCGCGTGACGCTGACCGGCGACGCCGGCATCGACGCCCTGATCGGCGCGGTGGAAAAAGCCGGCTACCACGCCGCGGCGCCGGCGGCACCCGGCGGCGCTGTCGCCAGCGCCGCCGCCAAGCCGGGTCTGGGCGACGGCGCCAAAGTGCTGCTGGCGGCGCTGCTGTCGCTGCCGCTGCTGGCGCCGATGCTGCTGGAGTGGACGGGCCGCCACCTGATGCTGCCGGCCGCGGCGCAATTCCTGCTGGCCACGCCGGTGCAATTCTGGCTCGGCGCGCGCTTTTACCGGGCCGGCTGGAAGGCGCTGCTGGCGCGTAGCGGCAATATGGATTTGCTGGTGGCGCTGGGCACCAGCGCGGCCTACGGCCTGAGCCTGTACCAATGGCTGCTGGCCGGGGGCGGCGGCCACGCGCTGTATTTCGAAGCGGCGGCCGTGGTCATCACGCTGGTGTTGCTGGGCAAATGGCTGGAGGCGCGCGCCAAGCGCCAGACCACGGCGGCGATCCGCGCGTTGCAGCTGCTGCGCCCGGAAACGGCGCGGGTGCGCCGCGGCGGCCAGGACGTCGACGTGGCGGCGGCCCAGGTCAAGGTCGGAGAGCTGGTGGTGATCCGCCCCGGCGAGCGCGTCGCCGTCGACGGCGTCGTCGTCGAGGGCGCCAGCGCGGTCAACGAAGCGCTGATCACCGGCGAAAGCCTGCCGGTCGACAAACACGCCGGCGACCGGGTCACCGGCGGCGCCATCAACGCCGACGGCCTGCTGCTGGTGCGCACCACGGCGGTCGGCGCCGAAACCACGCTGGCGCGCATCATCCGCCTGGTCGAGGACGCGCAGGCGGCGAAAGCGCCGATCCAGCGCCTGGTCGACCGCGTCAGCGCGGTGTTCGTGCCGGTGGTGCTGCTGCTGGCCCTGCTGACCCTGGCCGGCTGGTGGTTCGCCACCGGCGCGCCGGAGCGCGCCATCATCAACGCCGTCGCCGTGCTGGTGATCGCCTGTCCGTGCGCGCTGGGGCTGGCCACGCCGACGGCGATCATGGCCGGCACCGGCGCGGCGGCGCGCTACGGCATCCTGATCAAGGACGCCGAGGCGCTCGAGGTGGCGCACGGCGTCACCACCGTGGTGTTCGACAAGACCGGCACGCTGACCGAGGGCCGGCCGGCGCTGGCGCATCTGGTGGCGCACGGCGTCGACGAAGACAGGCTGCTGCAACTGGCCGCCGCGATCCAGAACGGCAGCGAGCACAGCCTGGCGCGCGCGGTGCTCGACGCCGCCGCCGCGCGCGCGCTGGCGCCGCTGCCGGCGACGGCGCTGGCGGCGCTGCCCGGGCGCGGCCTGACGGCCAGCGTCGACGGCCTGGCGCTGAAACTGGGCAGCGCCCGCCTGATGCGCGAGCAGGGCGTCGACCTGGCGCCGCTGGCCGCGCGCGCCGCCGCACTGGAGGACGGCGGCCACACCATCTCGTGGCTGGCCGTGGGCGCGCCGCAGCCGCAACTGCTGGGCCTGTTCGCCTTCAGCGACCGCGTCAAACCGGGCGCGCGCGCCGCCGTCGCGCGCCTGCACGCGCTGGGCCTGCGCACGCTGATGCTCACCGGCGACAACCAGGGCAGCGCCGACGCCGTCGGCGGCCTGCTGGGCATAGGCGAAGTCGCCGCGAAAATGCTGCCTGCCGACAAAACGGCTACAATCGAAGCCTTGAAACGGGCCGGCGAGCGGGTCGCGATGGTCGGCGACGGCATCAACGACGCGCCGGCGCTGGCGGCGGCCGACGTCGGCATCGCCATGTCGACCGGCACCGACGTCGCCATGCACGCCGCCGGCATCACCCTGATGCGCGGCGACCCGGCGTTGGTGGCGGACGCCATCGACATCGCGCGGCGCAGCTACAACAAAATACGCCAAAACCTGTTTTGGGCCTTTATCTACAACCTGGTCGGCATCCCGCTGGCGGCGTTCGGGTTGCTCAACCCGATGCTGGCCGGCGCGGCGATGGCCTTCAGTTCGGTGAGCGTGATCGGCAACGCGCTGCTGCTGCGGCGCTGGCGTCCGGGCGGCGCCATGCAAGGGAGAAAACAATGAACATAGGACAAGCGGCGAAAGAAAGCGGCATCACGGCCAAAATGATACGCTACTACGAAAGCATCGCGCTGCTCAAAGCGAGCGCGCGCAGCGAGGCCGGCTACCGCACCTACAACGACGGCGACCTGCACGCGCTGCGCTTCATCAAACGGGCGCGCACGCTGGGCTTCGCGCTCGAACAGATCCGCGACCTGCTATCGTTGTGGCAAAACGACGGCCGCGCCAGCGCCGACGTCAAACGCATCGCGCTGGCGCACGTTGCCGAGCTGGACGAGCGCATCGCCGAACTGACCGCGATGCGCTGCACCCTAAGCGAGCTGGCGGGCGACTGCCAAGGCAACGACCAGCCCGACTGCCCGATCCTACACAACCTGTCCAGCATGAACGACCGGACGACGCCGGTCCGACGTTAAAAATATAAGATACATCTACATTTATTGTAACGATAAGGACAATATACTATTATATGTAGATGAACTCACCTACACCACAGTGGCTGCTTCTTGTGATCAGCCTGCCATCGACCAGTGCCACGGCGCGCATGCGTATCTGGCGCGCGCTGAAGGCACTTGGCTGCGGCGCCTTGCGCGACGGCGCCTACCTCCTTCCCGATACGCCGGAAACGCAGCAGGCGCTGCAGCAGCTCGCCGATGAAACCGTCCGCGAGGGCGGCAGCGCATGGCTGTTGACGGCGCATGCGCAATCGGACGCCGACAGCGAGGCCTACCGCGCATTGTTCGACCGAGGCGGCGTGTACAACGAATGGCTCAAGGAAGTCTCGGCCGGTCGGTCCAGGCTGGCCAGCATGGCGCCGCCGGCCATCACAAAACTGATGCGCAAGCTGCGGCGCGACTACGACATAGTGCGCGCCATCGACTATTTTCCGAATGACGCGGGTGCCCAGGCGGAAGCGGCATGGATGGATTTCGTCAGCGCCGCCGACAGCATCCTGTCGCCGGACGAGCCGCAGCCGGTGCGCGCCGGGATTGCGCGCCTCGATATCGACGACTATCAAGGACGCACATGGGCCACGCGTAGACGGCTGTGGGTCGACCGCGTCGCCAGCGCCTGGCTGATCCGGCGCTTCATCGACCGGCAGGCGCGCTTCTTGTGGCTCGACGCGCCCGCGCATTGCCCGGCCGACGCGCTCGGCTTCGACTTCGACGGCGCCGCCTTTACCCACATCGGCGACAAGGTCAGTTTCGAGGTATTGCTCGGCAGTTTCGGGCTCGACCAAGATCGCGCCTTGGTACGGCTTGGCGCCCTGGTGCATACACTGGACGTCGGCGACGGCTTCGTGCCGGAGGCGAGCGGTTTCGAGGCGATGCTGGCCGGCGCGCGACAGCGTACTACAAGCGACGACCAACTATTGGCCGAAGTCGGCGTCGTGCTCGACTCCCTGTACGCCCACTTTTCCAGCGACCATCCACAGACGCAAGGACAGGCATGACCACCACCGAATCGACTGCGGCAAGCCCGTCCTATACTCTGTGGCAGATGGTGTTGTACATGTTGCGCCTGGGGACGTTCGGCTTCGGCGGGCCGGTTGCACTGGTCGGCTATATGCAGCGCGACCTGGTCGAGGAACGAGCTTGGATCACGGCAGCCGACTACAAGGAAGGCCTGGCGCTTGCGCAGCTCGCGCCGGGGCCGCTGGCGGCGCAACTCGGTATTTATATGGGCTACGTGCACTACCGTATCCTAGGGGCGACGCTGGCCGGCCTCGCTTTCGTGATGCCGTCTTTCTTGATGGTGGTCGCGCTTGGCTGGGCTTATACGCGCTTCGGCGGGCTGTCCTGGATGCAGGCCGTCTTTTACGGCGTCGGCTCCGCCGTCGTCGGCATCATCGCGATGAGCGCAAGAAAGCTGGCGGCCAAGAGCATTGGCAAGGACAAGCTGCTGTGGGCCATCTTCCTGCTGCTCGCCATAGTCACGGTCGTCACCGAATCCGAGGTGGCCTCCTTGTTCATCGCCGCCGGCATCCTGGTCTGGCTGCTGCGCGCGCCGCCGGAATGGCTCCGCAAAGGAAAGCTGAACGCGGTGGCGCTGATGCAACTGCCGCTGGCGGGCGGCCTGCACGGTGCCGTGGATGCGTCGCTGCTGACGACGGTCGGCATCTTCTTTGCCAAGGCCGGCGCCTTCGTGTTCGGCTCCGGTCTGGCGATCGTGCCGTTCCTGTATGGCGGCGTGGTCACGGAACATCACTGGCTCACCGACAAGCAATTTGTCGACGCGGTGGCGGTCGCCATGATCACGCCGGGCCCGGTGGTCATCACCGTCGGTTTCATCGGCTACCTGATTGCCGGATTGCCGGGCGCCTGCGTTGCCGCGCTGGCCACCTTCATTCCCTGTTACTTGTTCACCATCATTCCGGCGCCGTACTTCAAAAAGTATGGCAAGGTTCCCGGCGTCGTCGCTTTCGTTGACGGCATCACGGCAGCGGCCATCGGCGCGATCACCGGCTCCGTCATCGTCATCGCCAAGCGCTCGATTGTCGATATGCCCTCGGTGCTGATCGCTGCGGCCACGATCCTGCTGTTGTGGAAATTCAAAAAGCTGCAAGAGCCATTTGTGGTCGCCGGCGCCGCGGCGATCGGACTCGTCATTTTCCCGCTGATGCATTGAATCGCCATGGACCCATTTTTACCCATCGGAATGGCGTTTTTCATTCCGTTGGAACACAAACCGCCACATCGAGACCTGGCCCCAGGGGCTGTCGCGTTGCGTTAGCGGATGAACATCCAGACGGTGAGGAGGGCGCCGATGAGGACGACGAAGCCGCGCATGATGCGCTCGGGCAGGCGGTGGATCAGCCAGGCGCCGC
The DNA here is from genome assembly GCF_046115965.1 of Janthinobacterium sp. CG_23.3. Classification (NCBI taxonomy): domain Bacteria; kingdom Pseudomonadati; phylum Pseudomonadota; class Betaproteobacteria; order Burkholderiales; family Oxalobacteraceae; genus Janthinobacterium; species Janthinobacterium sp. CG_23.3. Next base: position 6,823 of record NZ_JBJXIB010000061.1, read on the forward strand.
AGACGCCGCCGGCGATGCCGCCGCTGGCCAGCGCGAACGCCGCCGGCCAGCTGATCATGTCGGAAAACGCGAAGATCAGCGTGGCGGCGGCGTTCATCGCCATCGCCAGCATGTTTTTGGTCGCCGTCGCGGCCCGCACTTGCATGCCGGCGATGGTCAGCGCCGCCAGCATCAGGAAGCCGATGCCGCCGCCGAAGTAGCCGCCGTAGACGGCGATGCAGCTTTGTACGCCGATCAGCACCGGCAGCGGCATGCTGCCGGCCGCGTGCAGCGGTTTGCGGCGCAACGTGCCCCAGGCGAATACGCTGGTGGCGAACAGCACCAGCCACGGCACGATGCGGGCGAAGAAGGTCGCCGGCGTGCTCAGCAGCAGCAGCGCGCCAAGGATGCCGCCCGCCACGCTGATCAGGAACATGTTGCGAAAACTTAGCGGGCCGACGTCGTCGACCAGTTTGCGCCCCGCCACCGCCGACGTGGTCTGGCTCGGGAACATCGCCACCGTCGAGGTGATGTTGGCCGCCAGCGGGTTCAGCCCCGCCAACAGCAGCGCCGGGAAGGTGATGAAGGAGCCGCCGCCGGCCAGCGCGTTTTGCACCCCGGCGACGAAGCCGGCCGCGGCGATGAGGAGGACGACGTGGAGTTCAAGCGGGGGAATCGGGGTCATGGGGTGGCTGCGGGCAATGTTGCATAGTGGGAAGGTCGATATCGATTATAACCGTGCCGGCGCGGCGGCCGCGGCCGGCCCCGCGCTTTGTCGCTTTTGCGATAAACGCTGGCCGCCGCCGGGTTATGATTGTCGCTAGAATTCAATTCTGACAACCATGCCGGAGGCGCGATGCGTTACGAACTGTATTACTGGCCGACCATCCAGGGCCGCGGCGAATTCGTCCGGCTGGCGCTGGAAGAGGCCGGCGCCGACTACGTCGACGTCGCGCGCATGCCGGCTCGCAAGGGTATGGGCATGCCGGCGCTGCTGGCCTGCCTCGACGGCGGCGCCGGCGGCCAGCCGGCGTTCGCGCCGCCGCTATTGAAGGCGGGCGAAGCCTTGATTGGCCAGACCGCCAACATTTTGCTGTTTCTCGGCCCGCGCCTGGGCCTGGCGCCGCGCGCCGAGGCGGGCCGGCTGTGGGCGCACCAGTTGCAACTGACCATTGCCGATTTGCTGGGCGAGGTGCATGATACGCACCACCCGGTGTCGGTCAACCTGTATTACGCGGACCAGAAGAAGGAGGCGCGGCGGCGCGCCGGCGAGTTCACCGGGCAGCGGCTGGCCAAGTTCCTCGATTATTTCGAACTGGTGCTGGCCAACAACCCGCGCCGCGGCGGTTTTCTCGTCGGTGCCAGGCTGAGCTATGTCGACTTGTCGATGTTCCAGATGATCGCCGGCTTGCGCTACGCCTTTCCGAACGCGATGGCGCGGCTGGAACGCGATTATCCCGGACTGGTCGGCCTGCACGAGCGGGTGGCGCGGCGTCCGAATATTGCCGCCTATCTGGCGTCGAAGCGGCGCCTGCCGTTCAACGACGAAGACATTTTCCGGCGCTATCCCGAGCTTGACCACTAGCGGGTCGCTGGGCGGCGCCATTTTTCATGTAAGGATATCGAATTGAGTATTGCCTCATCTATGCAGCGGAAAATCGTCGCCGCCCGCCTGGCCGGCTTCGCCTGCTTCGCCGTCTATCTGGTCGGCCTGTTCTTGCCGAAAGCCTACGCCCAGGCGCTGATGCTGTTTCCCTTCGCCGGCGTGGTCGCCAGCACCGCTTACATCCACTTCACCGCGAAGTGTCCGAAGTGCAAGGTTAAGCTGCCGCAGCAGCGCTTCGGCCTCGGCCTGGCCGACAAGCTGCGCGCCTGCCCCGGTTGCGGCCTGGACCTCACAAGCGCCGCGCCGCCGCCGGCCAAGTAGGCCGGCCGGCGCTCACACGCCGAACGGATAGGTTTCCGGCACCTCTTCCCGGGCGCTCCAGTGCGGCGAGAATTCCAGCGGCCGCAGCGCGCTGCTGTGGTCGATGTGGATCACCGCGTCGAACTGCTGCGCCAGGTCGGCGTGGAAGTAGTGGCTGAGGCGCTCGTTGTCGGGCCGGTAGATGACGCCGATGGCGCGCTCCAGGTAGCGCATGCCGGCCGTGGCCAAGGCCTTGCGCCCGCGCAGCGGCAGCAGGAAATTGTGCAGCCCGGTGTCGTGCAGCAGGCGCTCGACGCTGTCCGGCAACGACGGCAGCACCGACTTCAGTTCGGCGTGGCCGTCCCAATCGCTGGCGGCGGTGACGCTGCCGGTGTGGGTGGTGAAGCCGAGCAGGAAGCAGTCGTCGGGGCCGTATTGCTGGCGCACCAGTTGACCCAGGTTGAGCTGGCCGCGCTGGCCCATTTCGGTGGCGCGGGCGTCGCCCAGGTGCGAATTGTGGGCCCACACAATGATCTTGGCCGGGCTGCCCTTGTGCCGGCTCAGGTGGGCGCGCAGCGCGTCCAGCGTGTCGGCCATGTGGCTGTCGCGCACGTTCCACGACTGGTCGCGGCTCTCGAACATGGCGCGGTAATAGTATTCGGCGTTTTTCACCACGCGCGCGTTCTGCAGTGCGTAAAACAGCGTGTCGGGCACGCTGCCGTCGTCCTGCGACAAGTGGCCGGCGGCCTGTTCCGCCATGTCCAGCAACTGTTCCAGAACTTCCTCCTGGCAGCTTTTGCGCAGGCCGAAACGGGCCGCGGCGGCGTAGTGCTGCGGGTCCTGCGCCAAGTGGTCGAAGCAGTTGTAGCGCTCGCGCGCGCGCCGCGCCGCGCCCGGGTCGGACTGGTCGAGGTAGCGGATGACCGCGTGCGCCGACTTGCGCAGGCTGTACAGGTCCAGCCCGTACCAGCCGATGCGGCATTCCGGCGCCGCCACCTGGGCGTTGTGCAGGCGCAGCCAGGACAGGAATTCAATGACTTCGACGTTGCGCCACATCCATTGCGGAAAGCGCTGGAAGCCGCCCAGCGCCTGGTCGGCGCTGCGTTCGCTGCTGGCCAGTTGGGCTTAGCGGCTCGCTTGCAGCGCGTCGGGCCAGTCGGCTTCGACGGCGATCGCGTCGAAACCTTTTTCGACGATTAACTGGTGGCTGATGGCCGAACGCCAGCGGTAGAAATCCTGGGTGCCGTGGCTGGCCTCGCCCAGCAGCACGACGCCGGCGTCGCCGATCAGTTCCAGCAAAGGCTCGGCGTTGAAGTCGGCGGCGAGGGGAATCGCTTCCTTGCGAAGCGCTTGAATGATAAATGGCTCGGACATGGCGGCCGCTCCCGGTAAAACACATAGTCGGTGTTAGACCGGCGCGGCGCGGCGCGGTTCCTTGGGCCGGGCAGGGCGGCGCGCCCGGCCCGGCGCGACCGGCTCAGTGCGCGGCGGCGACCGGGTAGCCGGCTTCTTCGATGGCGCCGCGCACGCGCGCCAGCGCGACGCCGGTGCGCACCGTGACGGTTTTGGCGGCCAGGTCGACCTGCACCTGCGCCTGCGGGTCCAGCGCGCGCACGGCGGCCGTGACGGCGCCGACGCAGTGGCCGCAACTCATTTCTTCGACTTGTAACTCATACATGGCAAGGACTCCTGAAAATAGCATTGAAACGCCAGTCTAGCGCTTCCCATCGTGGCAAGGTCAAGCGCGCGTTTCAGCTCAGGCAGTAGTCGACCGCGCGCAGCGGCGCCGGCAGCGCGCTCTCGCCCAGCGATTCGCGCAGGTTGATTTCGATGGTGCGGCACATGGCGTCGAGCGGCAGGTCGTTGCTGTCGAGGCCGAACGGTTCCTCGATCTCGTCGCCCAGCGCGTCCAGCCCGAAGAAGGTGTAGGCGACGATGCCGACCACGAAGGGCGTCATGAAGCCGAGCGCGTCCACCAGGCCGAAGGGCAGCAGGAAGCAATACAGGTAGGCGGTGCGGTGCAGCAGCAGCGAGTAGGAAAACGGGATCGGCGTGGTCTTGATGCGCTCGCAACCGACGGCCGCCGCCGCCATCTGCGACAGCGTGGCGTCGATCGCCGCGCCAAGGCAGCCGTCGAGGCGCTTTTCTTCCAGGCACAGGCGCAGGTCGCGGCCCATGTGCAGCATCAGGTAGTCCGGCACGTTGGCGCTGCCGCCGACGCCGCGCCACTCGTCCGGGCGCAGCAGCGCCTGCAGTTCCTCGTGCCGGCGCAGGTCGCGCAGGTGTTGGCGCAGCGCGTGGGCATAGGCGATGGCGCGGTAAATCATGCGCACGCGCACGTCGTCCAGGCCGAGCGCGGCGCTTGCCGGCGCGGCCGCGCCGATCAGGCTCTGGCACTGGCGCGACAGGCTGCGGCAGCGGTGCACCAGCTCGCCCCACAGCTTGCGGCCCTCCCAGTAACGGTCGTAGGCGGCGTTGTTGCGAAAGCCGAGGAAGATCGCCAGCGGCAGGCCGATCAGCGTGAACGGGATCGTCGTCAGCGTGACCTTCTGGTCGAACAGCACGCCGTGGCACAGCGTCACCAGGCTGGCGAAGAGGACGTTGACGAACAGCGTCAGGCGGATGCGCGGCAGCACCGAGCCGCGCAACACCAGGAACAGGCGCAGCCCGGACGGCCGCTCGCGCAGGATCACGCCGCCCCCCTGCGTCGCCGGGGCTGGCGCGCATGCGCCGCCGCGAAATAGGTGGGGGCGGACGGCGTTGCTGTGAAGCGCAACGCGCGCTGGAGCGGCGGCTGGAAGTCGATCTGCATGGGTGGGGTAGATGGGTTAAGTATAAGGGGCCGCAGGCGCGGCCAAAAAAACAGTTGGCGCCGCCGGTGCGCACACGATAGGCGCAGCAATAGCCTTTCAGCGGCGACAGATGGCGTTGATAAGCGAAAATGGCACCCAGTGCCATTTTCTTCATGATGTCGCGCGCGGTGCCGATGATCTTCCTCATACATTGTGTCGATAGGCGGGCGGGTGTTGTTGGATTGCGCCGCGCGGGGGATGATCATTGCATAATATTTGGAATCATTGCAAGATGTTGGCGTGACACTGGTTACCAACTGGTGCGCCGCGTTGCTCCGGGTAGGCGCCATCCATGCGCCCGAGGCAATGTTAAACGCACGCCTTTCGCTTACAACCAAGTCACCGACCATGTCCAATTTAGCCGCCAATCCGATACCGATACGTTATTCCAATTTGAACCACGCGCTGCGCATCCCCTTGGCCGCCGAAGTCCATTCGCGGCCCTTCCTGCGCCTGGAGGCCCCCGAGAGCATCAGCCACCTGGCCGTGTATTGCCGCGACGGCGCCGAGCCGCGCGGCGCCAATCTGGCCGGGCGCCAGACGATGCTGGCGGCGCTGTGCCTGCATTTCGGCGTGGCCGCGCCGCACGCCGACGCCAAATATTTTTACCACGACTTCGGCCGCTTCCGCCTGAAGTGGGAATGCCACACCGAATTCGCCACCTACACCTTCGCCGAGCCGCACCAGGGCAACATCGCGCTGGGCGAGGCGTTCGCGCGGGTGCCGCTGATGCACATTCCGCAGGACTGGCTGGCCAGCCTGCAGGGCAAGATCATGGTGGCCGCGCACGTCGTGCTCGACAAGAGCGCCACCCCGGCCGACGAATTCGCGCAAGACCTGCAGCGCGTCTTCGAGGGCCGCCTGCTGGTCGGCAGCCAGGTGTTGCAGGGCGGCGAGGTGTGGACCGACTTCCTGATCCAGTCGGACGGCTTCAGCCGCTTCGTCGTGCGCGACGCCGGCTTGCGCGAGCAGCAGGCCGGCAGCCTGGTGCAGCGCGTGCTGGAAATCGAAACCTACCGCATGATGGCGCTGCTCGGCCTGCCGTACGCGCAAACCGCGGCGCCGGCCCTGAACGCGGTCGAGGAGGAGCTGGCGACGCTGACGGCGACCATGGTCGACATCGACGACACCAGCGCCAACACCTTCGCCGAGCGCTCGGCCCAGGACGCCGACCCGGAGCAGGCGCTGCTGGGCCACATCACGCGGCTGGCGGCGCGCGTCGAGAAGCTGTCGCTGGACAACAACTACCGCTTTTCGGCCTCGCAAGCCTACTTCCGCCTGGTCCACGCGCGCATCGAGGAATTGCGCGAGACGCGCATCGAGGGTATTCCGACGGTGGGCGAATTCATGGAACGGCGCCTGACGCCGGCGATGAACACGTGCGCCGCCATCGCCGGCCGGCAGGAAGCGCTGGCGCGGCGCATCGCCCACACCAATGACTTGCTGCGCACCCGCGTCGGCATCATCCAGGAGCACCAGAACCGGCGCATCCTGCAGTCGATGAACCGGCGCGCGGCGCAGCAGTTGCGCCTGCAACAAGCGGTCGAGGGGCTGTCGGTGGTGGCCATTTCCTACTACTCGGTGGGCTTGCTCAGCTACGCGGCGAAGGCGCTGAAGGCGGCCGGCGCGCCGATCAACACCGACGTCGCGACCGGGCTGATGGTGCCGCTGGTGGCGGCCGGGGTCTGGTTGGCGCTGCGCCGCCTGCACAAGAGCATGCACGCCGACTAGGGCGCGCCCCGCCGCAAAAGTCGCGGCGCGGTCGTGCCCGTGCTCATTCATGGCGCCGCTCTTGGATCAACTTGGGCACGGCGAACACGCCGTCGAGCGACAGCAGCTCGGCGCGGTGCAGTTCGGCCAGATGCGCCAGGATCACCTCGCCCTCCGGCTCCAGGTGGATTTCCACGCGGCGGCGGTCGCTGTCGCTGACTTGGCGCCGCACCAGGGCGCTCGCCTCGCAGCGCGACACCAGCGCCACCACGCCGTGCGGCTTGGCCTGCAGGCGCTCGGCCAGTTCGCCGACGGTGGCCCAGTCGCGGCCCGGGTAGCCCTTGATGTGCAGCATCAGCAGGTATTGCAGCGGCGTGATGCCCTCGGCCTGGACGGCGTTTTCGGAAAAGCGCTCGTAACGCCGCATCTGGTGGCGGAATTCTGACAAGGCGGCAAAATCCGCCTTGTCCAGCGGAGGGTAAAGCGCTTTCTTCATTGCCGTGCTCGCTTGGGTGGGGCGACAAATATATCACAATATGATGTATTGTGCCTGGACATGAAAAAAGCCAGCGACTGCGTGCAGCGGCTGGCTTGATCGACGCGGGACGCGCCCCGGGCACCCGCTCCGGCGTGCTTGCGCCGGATTACTTCGGCAGTACCACGATCGTGCTGCCGCCGGTGCCGGTCTTGCCGGTGTTACCCGTATTCCCCGTATTCCCCGTGTTGCCGGTGCGGCCAGTCGCGCCGGTGTCGCCGGTCATGCCATCGGCGCCGGTGCTGCCGGTGTTACCCGTGTTGCCTTGATTACCCTGGCTGCCGGTTTCGCCCGTTGCACCGGTGTTGCCCTGGTTACCCGTATTGCCTTGCGCGCCCTGCGCGCCGGTGAAACCGGTGTTGCCGGTGTCGCCAGTGTTACCGGTGTTACCTTGGTTGCCCTGCGGACCCATTGGTCCTGTACAAGCGCTCAGGCCGATTGCCGCGAGCAGTACCAGTGCCGACATTGAATATTTTTTCATGATGTGTTCCTTGTAAGTTACGCGGCGGAGATTGCGGCCGGATGACCCACTATGCCGGCTTGTGCGTCGTGCATCTGTTCGCTAGCGCGCATAGGCCGCAGCGTGCGCGCCGGCGCCGCCGACCCAAAAAAATGTAGCAATACTACAAAATATTCGTCAATGATAGGCGAATACGTCAAAATTCCGTTGTTTTGTCTACTTAAAGCGCTTTGGATTTTTACTTTCATGCTACATTTACTTTATTGTAAATTTCATGGGAAGTAATTTGGATACCTGATCCTAGCCAAAAGGAGGTCGCCACCAGCCGACACAGCGCCGACAAACCGAGCAAAATTTCACCAAAAAAATAATTACGGAGATAGAAAATGCGAAAAGTTAAAGAGTTGAGCAAGCGCGCGGGCATGCTGCGCAATGCCGCCTTGGCGGCCTCCTTGTGCGTGGCGGCGGTCGCGCCGGCGCACGCCGAAGGCACGGCCTTCGTCCATCTGTTCGAATGGAAATGGAACGACATCGCCGCCGAGTGTGAATCCTTCCTCGGCCCGAAGGGATACGACGCCGTGCAGATCTCGCCGCCCAACGAACACGTCAATTTCCATACCTGGTGGGCGCGCTACCAGCCCGTATCGTTCACCAACCTCACCAGCCGCAGCGGCACCGAGGCGGAACTCCACAGCATGATCCAGCGCTGCCACGCGAAAGGCGTGAAAATCATCGCCGACGTGGTCTTGAACAACTGGGCCAACAACCTCGACGGCGGCAACACCGGCTCGGGCGGTAGTACCTGGACGCCGCGCAACTACCCGGGCCTGTCGCCGCGGGACTTCCACCAACCGTCTTGTACGATTTCCTACGGCAACGCCAATTCGGTCTGGGACTGCGAACTCTACAATATGCCCGACCTGAACACCGGCGCCGCCTATCCGCAACAGTACGCTGCCACCTACATGAAAAAGCTCAAGGCGATGGGCGTGGACGGCTTCCGTATCGATGCCGGCAAGCACATCCGGCCGAGCGAGCTGGGCGCGATCCTGGCGCAGGCGGGCAATCCGTGGAACTTTATCGAAGTGATCGGCGCGGGCGGCGAGGCGGCGGAGATTCAACCCGGCAAATACACGCAGTACGGGCTGGTGACCGAGTTTGCCTTCGGCCCGGCGGTGGCGAGCAACTTCAAGGGCCAGATCAAGAACTTGAAGACGCTCGGCAGCGGCTGGGGCTTGCTCAATTCGGCCAACGCGGTGTCGTTCATCGACAACCACGACCGCGAGCGCGGCCACGGCGGCGGCGGCAACTTCACCTACAAGGACGGCGCCCGCTACAACCTGGCCAATGTCTACATGCTGGCCTTCCCCTACGGTTATCCGAGTGTAATGTCGGGCTATAACTTCACCGACACCGACGCCGGTCCGCCCGGCGCCGGCGGTTGCGCCAACAGCGCCTGGACGTGCCAACACCGTTGGGCCAACATCGCCAACATGGTGGGGTTCCGCAACTATACCAAGGGCGCCTGGACGGTCGACCGCTGGTGGGACAACGGCAACAACCAGATCGCCTTCGGGCGTGGCAGCGCCGGTTTCGTCGTCATCAACAACGAGTCGACCGGCCTGTACCAAACCCTGCAAACCGGCATGCCGGCCGGCGACTATTGCAACATCCTGGCCGGCGCCGAGGCCTGCAGCGGATCGACGGTCCGCGTCGACGGCAACGGTTACGCCACCTTCTCGGTCGGGGCGATGGCGGCCGCGGCGATCCACGGCGGCGCCAAGGGCGGCGCTTGCGCGGGCTGCTTCAAACAGGTGTTTCCAAGCTTGAACCTGCGCGGCACGCCGAACGGCTGGGCCAGCCTGCCGATGGCGCTGGTGGCCGACAACACCTGGGAGGCCAGCGTCAACTTCGACGGCCAGGCCCAGCAGCGTTTCAAGTTCGACGTCAGCGGCAACTGGTCGGTGAATTACGGCGACAACGGCAACGACGGCGTGCTGGACCAGACCGGCGCCGATATTGCCACCGCCGTGGTCGGCCAGTACCAGGTCCGCGTCAACGACCAAACGCTGGCGTACACCCTGACCAGGCTGGCCGGCACGGCCAAGCGCTAAGCGGGCCGCCAAGCATGCGCCGGGCGCAACCCGACTGGCGTCGGCGGCGGCGCGGCGCCGGATGACGCTTTGCTCATCCGACCTACGGAAGCTTCACTAGCGGTATTAAAAAAAAGCCCCGCGTGCGGGGCAGGCGGGGCTTTCGGATGATGCGGCGGGCCGTTGCCGGCCGCGCGTCGCGGTATTTACGCAGTTGTTACAGCACTTCGCTGGCGTGGTCGGCCAGGCGCGAACGCTCGCCGCGCGCCAGCGTCACGTGGCCGCTGTGCGCCCAGCCCTTGAAACGGTCGACCACGTAGGTCAGGCCGCTTGAGCCTTCGGTCAGGTACGGCGTGTCGATCTGCGCGATGTTGCCCAGGCACAGGATCTTGGTGCCCGGACCGGCGCGCGTGACCAGGGTCTTGACCTGCTTCGGCGTCAAGTTCTGCGCCTCGTCGATGATCAGGAACTTGTTGACGAAGGTGCGGCCGCGCATGAAGTTGAGCGATTTGATCTTGATGCGCGAGCGGATCAAGTCTTGCGTTGCCGCGCGACCCCATTCGCCACCGTCCGAATCGGACTTGTTGAGCACTTCGAGGTTGTCGTCGAAGGCGCCCATCCACGGCGACATCTTCTCTTCCTCGGTGCCCGGCAGGAAACCGATGTCCTCGCCGACCGGCACCGTGACGCGGGTCACGATGATTTCGTTATAGAGCTTGGTTTCCAGCACCTGCGCCAGGCCGGCGGCGAGCGCCAGCAGGGTCTTGCCGGTGCCGGCCTGGCCGAGCAGGGTGACGAAGTCGCATTCCGGATTCATCAACAGGTTCAGCGCGAAGTTTTGCTCGCGGTTGCGCGCCGTCACGCCCCAGACGTTGTTCTTGCTATGGCTGAAGTCGCGCAGCGTTTGCAGCACGGCGGTCTTGCCGGTGATCTGCTTCACCTGGCCGTAGAACGGCGCCTCGCCGTTTTTCGGCTCCAGGTAGACGAACTGGTTGACCAGCATCGACGGCACGAACGGGCCGGTGACGCGGTAGAAGGTCGCGCTGGTGCCGCCCTTGTTCTCCTGCCACGACTCCATGTCCTTGCCGTGCTTGTTCCAGAAGTCGTCCGGCAGCTGGACGATACCCGAATACAGCAGGTCGGTATCTTCCATCACGTGGTCGTTGAAGTAGTCCTCGGCCGGCAGGCCCAGCGCGCGCGCCTTGATGCGCATGTTGATGTCTTTCGACACCAGCACCACCGGACGCTCCGGCTGCTCCGATTCGAGCGAGCGGACCACCGCCAGGATCTGGTTGTCGGCCTTGCCGACGGGCAGGCCCATCGGCAGGTCGGCGCTCTGCAGGCGGGTCTGGAAGAACAGGCGGCCCTTGGCGTCCTTGTTGCCCAGCTTCGACAGCGGGATACCCTTTTCGATGGCCTCGTCGTCGGTGCTGCCGACCAGCGCGTCGAGCGTGCGCGAGACTTGGCGGGCGTTGCGCGCCACCTCGGTCATGCCCTTCTTGTGGTCGTCAAGCTCTTCCAGCGTCATCATCGGCAGGTAGACGTCGTGTTCCTCGAAGCGGAACAGCGACGACGGGTCGTGCATCAGCACGTTGGTGTCGAGCACGAACAGCTTGGTCACGCCGGTCTGGTCGGCGGCGCGGCTGGCCGAGGACTTGATCGGCACCTCGACCGGCTTGTGCTGGGCCGGATGCGGCTTCTCGACCGGGGTGATCGGCGTCACCTTGGCCTTGGCAGCGGGTGCCTTGGCCTTGACCGCCGGGGCGGCCGGGGCCGGGGCCGGCGCCGCGACCGGCTGGAGCAGCGCCGGCGCGACCGGCGCGGCTGGTTTCGCCACCATCAGCGCGGCCACTTGCTTGATCTTGGTGGCGGCGTTGCGCTTCGGCGCGGCCGGCGCGGCCGCCACCGGCACTGGCGCCGGCACCGCTTTTGGCTTGGCGACGGGCGCGGCCTTAGGCTGGGCCACGGCTTGCACCGCGGCCTTGCGGGCCGTGGCCGCGGCCGGGGCGGCAGCCACGGGATTGGCGCGGCCAACCGTGGAGTAATCTTCCGCCAGCAGTATGGTGGCGGGCTTGCTAGGTAATTTTGGCAGTGGCATCAGGATCTCAATCAAAAAATTTCTGGAATGGTCCGCCCACGGGCAGCCCGGTTGCTGCGGCCGCGCACATGGGTTGGATGCGATGGATAATTGGGTTATAGAACTGCCTGCAGGCCTTGGTCTGGCCCTGTGCGGATACCGAGAGGGGGCAAGATGCCCGCCTGATGGCGATGGAGAAGAACGCTCGTCGGTGACTCAAAATGGGCTGCTTAGGTCTTTGGTTTTGCTACGGTTGATCAACTTTCTGGAAGCCGGCAACGCGCACTATTTCTGACGCGCTACAAATTCCAGCACTTCGTCGACGTGACCTGCGACTTTCACGCCTCTCCATTCTTTCACCAAGTTGCCCTCAGCGTCAATGAGAAACGTGCTGCGTTCGACGCCACGTACTGTCTTACCATACATCTGTTTCATCTTCATGACGCCAAATTGCAGGCATACCGCCTCGTCCGTATCGGAGATCAGTTCGAACGGCAGTTCCAGCTTGGACTTGAAGCCCTCGTGCGAGCGCAGCGAATCGCGGCTGATGCCGTAAATCTCGACGCCGGCCTGCTGGAATTGCGGATGCAGGTCGCGGAAAGCCATGCTTTCCGTGGTGCAACCCGGAGTGTTGTCCTTCGGGTAGAAATACAGCACCGTATACTTGGCCGGCCGGCCGGCCAGCTGGAACCGCTGGGCGCCGGTCATGGCGGCGGAAAAATCGGGTACTGCTGTTACGGATTGGCTATCAGCCACAGGTTCTCTCCTGAAAGGTGAACTTCCGCGCTGATGTCAAACCTGACAGCGCACTCAGGGTGCTCGGTGCTGCACTTTCCATACCGCTCACTACATACCGCCGGCGCCGGCGCGTCGTCAACGCGCCTTGCCCTGCACGATCAATTGGCCCGAGCGTCCCGGCACTTCGCCCCAACTGAGCGGGCAGACCGGCAGCGCCTGGTCCTTCACTTTATCGTAATAATCGGCCATCGACGCCAGGCGGTAGCCCTGTTCCTTCCAACCGACCAGCAGTTGTTCGAAAATGGGGGCGAGTTTTTGTCCTTCAAGCTCCGCGTGCAAGGTGTACACGTGGTCGCGCTCGGCGCCGGCCGTCAGCTTGAGCAGATGGGCGGCGATGTTGGCCGGCGTGATCGTCACGCCGTCGATGTCGCGGCCCAGCAACTCGTCGAGCGTCGGCAGCGTGGTCGGCAACTGCACGCACGCCAGCACCCGCCCGGCGTCGGCCAGGCGGTGCGGCCCGCTGGCGGCGTCGAGCAGGGCGCCGTCCTGGCGCAGCGGCGCGCGCCCGTCCGAGGCGTAGCGGTAGCCGGCGCTGTCGTGTTCGCCGAAGGCGGCGCCGTTCATTTGCCAGCCCGCCGCGCCGTGGGTCGCCGCCGCGGCGCCGAACACGGCGGCGTAGCGCGCCGCCGCCTTGCGCATCATGGCCAGCGTCCAGGCTGCGCCGCGCGCCGCGACGTCGTCCTGCCACAGCACGTGGTCCCAGGTGTGGATGCCGCATTCGAAGCCGGCGTCGCGCACCGCGCGCAGCTCGGCGGCGCATTGCTCGCCGATGTCCGGACCCGGCAGCAGCACGCCGTACAGCAGCGTCTTCAAGCCGTAGTGCTCGAGCACCGAGGTGCGCGCGACCTTGCCGAAAAAGCCGGGTTTGAAGGCGCGCTTCATGGCCCGGCCGGTGTGGTCCGGGCCGAGCGAAAACAGGAAGGTGGCGCCGGCGCGGTGCGCGCCCAGCATGCGCACCAAGTTCGGCACGCCCAGGCGGGTGCCGCGGTAGGTGTCGACGTCGATCTTCAGCGTCAGCAGCGGGCGTTGGTGGTGCGTCGTTTCAGTCAAACCATCAGTCCATCAGCGCTTTGGCTTGGGCCACCTGGCCGCGGTAGGCGTCGAAGATGTTGCGCAGCGAGTCGGCCATGTCGGTGCGCGGCGCCCAGCCCAGCTCCTCGCAGGTGTTGGTGATCTTCGGCACGCGGTTCTGCACGTCCTGGTAGCCGCTGCCGTAGTAGGCGCCGGCGGTGGTTTCGACGATTTGCACCTGTTTCGCGCTGTCGGCGTATTCCGGGTAATCGGCCGCCAGCGTCAGCATCATGCCGGCCAGTTCGCGGATCGAGTAGTTGTTGCGCGGGTTGCCGATGTTGTAGATCTTGCCGCTGGCCACGCCGTCCTGGTTGGCGATGATGTGCATCAGCGCGTCGATGCCGTCGTCGATGTAGGTGAAGGCGCGCTTTTGCGAGCCGCCGTCGACCAGCGAGATGTTCTCGCCGCGCACGATGTGGCCGAAGAACTGGGTGACCACGCGCGACGAGCCTTCTTTCGCCGTGTGGATCGAGTCGAGTCCGGCGCCGATCCAGTTGAACGGGCGGAACAGCGTGAAGTTCAGGCCCTCCATGCCGTAACCCCAGATGACGCGGTCCATCAGCTGCTTGGCGTTCGAGTAGATCCAGCGCGGTTTGTTGATCGGGCCGCAGACCAGTTCCGAGTTCTCCGGGTCGAATTCCTCGTCGTGGCACATGCCATACACTTCCGAGGTCGACGGGAACACCAGGTGCTTGCCGTATTTGGCGGCCGAGCGCACGATCGGCAGGTTGGCCTCGAAGTCCAGCTCGAACACGCGCAGCGGCTGCTTGACGTAGGTCGACGGCGTGGCGATCGCCACCAGCGGCAGGATCACGTCGCATTTCTTGACGTGGTACTCGACCCATTCCTTGTTGATGGTGATGTCGCCCTCGAAGAAGTGGATGCGCGACTGGAAGTCGGGATTCTCGAGCAGTTCGCTGATGCGGTCCGACATCATGTCCATGCCGTAGACGTGCCAGTCGGTGGTTTCCAGGATGCGTTTCGACAGGTGGTGGCCGATGAAACCGTTGACGCCGAGGATGAGGACTTTTTTCATGGGATCTGCTCTTCTTAAATGTTCATTGCGCGCCGGCCGCGCCGTCCAGGGCCGCGCGCAGTTGCGCCGCCGTCACGGCAACGCCGCCGGTGTGGAGGGCGGAAATCGCCAACATGCGGCCATCGCCGCACACGCCAAAGACGCGATTATCCACTACTGCCAAGCCTTGTTGCAAACTTCCGGAGGACAGCGGGCTCAAGCGGGCCTGTTGTATTGTGTATATGACACCGTCGAGCTCGGTGAACGCGCCGGGGTAGGGCGGCGCCACCGCGCGGTGCAGGTTGTACACCGCCTGCGCCGGCTGGCGCCAGTCGATGCGGCCGTCCGCCGGCGTGCGCCCGCCGAAATAGCCGCCCAGCCGCAAGTCGTTCGGCAGCCGCGGCGCCGTGCCGGCCAGCAGCGCCGGCAGCGCCGTCCACAGGGTTTGCTCGGCCGCCACGGTGACCTTGCCGAACACCTCGAAGGCGGTGTCGTCGGGCAGGATCGGCACCGCCGTCTGCGCCACGATGGCGCCGGCGTCCGGCTTGACCGTCATCTCGTGCAGCGTGGCCCCGGTGGCGTCGGCGCCGTGCAGCACCGCCCAGTTGACCGGCGCGCGGCCGCGGAACCGCGGCAGCAGCGAACCGTGCATATTGTAGGCCGGCGCCAGCGCCAGCAGCGCGGCCGGCAGCATGTGGCGGTAGTAAAAGCTGAACAGGAAGTCGGGAGCGGCCGCGGCCACCGCCGCCAGCAGCTCGGCCGAGTTGGCGTCGGCCGGGGTGAGGTGGGCGATGCCCTCGGCGCGGCACAGCGCCGCCACCGACTCGAACCAGATCGCCTCGGCCGGGTTGTCGTCGTGCGTGACGACCAGGCGCACGTCGACGCCGCCGGCCAGCAACACCTTCAGGCAGCGCACGCCGACGTTGTGGTAGGCGAACACCACCGCGCCCGGGGCGGCGGCCATCAGCGCCCCACCTGGCGTTTTTCAACCGCGTCGCCGTCCCTGCCTTGGCTGGCGCGGCCCTGCTGCAGGATGGTTTGCACCACGTAGCGCGGGCGCGCGCGCACTTGCTGGAAGATGCGCCCGACGTATTCGCCAACCAGGCCGATGCCGAACAGGATCACGCCCATGAAGAAGAAGGCGATGGCGAACAGCGTGAAGACGCCCTCGGCCTCGGCGCCGAGCAGGAAGCGGCGCCCCAGCAGGAACACCACCAGCAGCGCCGAGCCGGCCGACAGCGCCATCCCCAGCATCGAGAAGATTTGCAGCGGAATCAGCGAAAAACCGGTGACCAGGTCGAAGTTCAGGCGGATCAGGCTGTACAGCGAATACTTCGACTCGCCGGCGGCGCGCTCCTCGTGCTCGACCGTGATCTCGGTCGGCTTGCGGGCGAAGGTGTAGGCCAGCGCCGGCACGAAGGTGTTGACCTCGGCGCACTGGTTGACCAGGTCGATGACGTTGCGCCCGTAGGCGCGCAGCATGTTGCCCTGGTCGGTGATGCGGATGTTGGTGATGCGTTCGCGCATGCGGTTCATCGCCTTCGAGGCGAGCGTGCGCCAGGCCGAGTCCTGCCGCTTGCGGCGGATCGAGCCGACGTAGTCGTAGCCTTCGCGCATTTTCGCCAGCAGGTTCTTGATTTCCTCGGGCGGGTTTTGCAGGTCGGCGTCGAGCGTGACCATGGTTTCGCCGCGCGAGGCCTCGAAGCCGGCCAGGATCGCCATGTGCTGGCCGTAGTTGCCGTTAAATAGCACCACGCGCGTGACGTCGGGGCGCTGGCGGAACTGCTCGGCCAGGATCGACACAGAGTTGTCGCGGCTGCCGTCGTTGACGAAGATGATCTCGTAGGCCACGCGCAGCGCGTCCAGCGCCGGGTACAGGCGGGCGAACAGCGCGCCCAGGCCGGCCTGCTCGTTGTAAATCGGAATGATGACGGAGAGTTCGGGTTTCATCGACTCGCCCTTCATTTGAGCAGCACCGACTTGACGGCGGCGACGGCGCGTTCGACGTCGGCCGGCGTCATCGAGTAGAACATCGGCAGCGTCACGGTCAGGCGTCCGATACGCTCGGCGCACGGGAACATGCCTTCGCCGAAGCCGCGCGCGCGGTACATCGAAAACAGGTGGATCGGCGCGTAGTGGAAGCCGGTGCCGACGTTGTGCGCGGCGGCCATTTCGGTCATGAAGGCGGCGCGGCTGTCCGGGCCGTTGTCGGGCAGGATGATCTGGAACAGGTGCCAGTTGCTGTTCTCGAAGTCGGCCAGCGGCAGTTGCGCGCCGCTGGCGGCCTCGAAGCCGGCGCCGAACTGGTCGAAGTAGTGGCGCGCCAGCGCGCGCCGGTGCGCCGTGATGGCCTCGATGTTGGCCAGCTGGCCCAGACCGATCGCGGCCATGATGTCGCTCATGTTGTATTTGCCGCCGAGCAGGTCGACGTCGATGCCGTCGACGCCGCTGCGGCTGACGCCCTGCAGGCGGTATTTCTCGGCCAGGCGGGCCTCGTCGGCGTTGTTCAGCACCAGGCAGCCGCCCTCGCCGGTGGTGATGTTCTTGTTGGCCTGGAAGCTGAACGAGACCAGGTCGCCGAAGGCGCCGATGCGTTGGCCGTGCCAGCGCGTGCCGATCGCCTGGGCGGCGTCCTCGACCACGCGCAGCTTGTGCCTGGCGGCGATGGCGTACAGGCGCTCCATGTCGACCGGCAGGCCGGACAGGTGGACCGGGATGATGGCCCGGGTGCGCGCGGTGATGGCCGCCTCCAGCTTGTCGAGGTCGATGTTGCGGGTGGCCGGGTCGATGTCGGCGAAAACCGGGGTGGCGCCGACGGCGATGATGACGTTGGCGGTGGCGACCCAGGAAATCGGCGTGGTGATGACCTCGTCGCCGGGGCCGATGCCGGCGATGCGCAGCGCGATCTCCATGGTGCAGGTGCCGGAGTTGAAGGTGCGTACCGGCCGGCCGCCGAAATACTCGGACAGCTGGGCCTCGAACGCTTGCACCTTCGGCCCGCTGGTGATCCAGCCCGAACGCAGCACCTCGCCGACGGCGGCGATGGTGGCCTCGTCGATGCTGGGTTTGGAGAAAGGCAAAAAGGGTAGGGTAGCGGTCATGGGGTTCTCGGCGTTGTTCTGGGTGGTCCGCGCCGCGTCGGCGCGGACCGCGTGGCCCGGGCCGTGTCGGCCGGGGCGGGTCGGGTACATTTTAAAGCTTAATCGGATTGCCAGTGGAATTGCCTGCGCTATTCGTCGCGCCGGCCGGCGTCGGCGCGCCCTAGCGGTTGGCCACGACCATGCGCCGGCTGTCCTGCGCCACCACCCGCATCGGCACGCCGCGCAGGCGCAACTTGGCGTAATAGTCGGGGCGCAGGATGGCCAGGTCGCGCACGCCGGCCTGGGCGTCGGCGCGCCATTGCGCGACGAAGGCGTCGACGTCCCGCGCCAGCGCGGGCTGCTGGCGCAGGCCGAACTCGAACTCGTCGCTGTAGTCGACCAGCGTGACGGTGCGGCCCAGGTAGAACGTCAGCGCTTGCTCGTAGGTGCCAACCGAGTAGATCGTCGTCGCCGGCCCGAGTTCCGCCCTGATCTGCGGCAACAGCGCGACGCCGGCGCGCAAGCGGCCGTAGGGCTCGAAGCCGGCGAGTATCAAATGCGTCGCCAGGAAGCCGGCGCAAGCGAGCGTCAGCACCGTCACGTCGCGCCGCGCCTGGCGCGCGCGCAGCAGCGCCAGCGCGCCGCCGGCCAGCAAGACGAAGGCGGCCGCCAACAACCACGGCTCGTAAGCCTTGAGCGGCAGCAATTCGGCGGGCGGGCGCTGCGAACCCTGTATCGCCAGCGGCACCGCCACCAGCGCGGCCGCGCCGAGCAGCGCCACCAGCGCGGCGCACAGCATGTGGCCGCGCCGCGACGCCGTCTCCAGCTGCAGCGCGATCAGCAGCGCCAGCGCCGGGAAGACCGGCACGATGTAGCCGGGCAGTTTGGAACTCGAGCAGCTGAAAAAGACAACGATGAAGGCGGCCCACACCAGTAGCAGCAACTTGGGTTGGAACGCGCCCGGCGCGCGGCGCAGCGCCGCGGCCAGGCTATGCGGCAGCAGGGTCAGCCACGGCATCACGCCGACCAGCAGCAGCGGCACGAAGTAGTACCAGGCGCCTTCGCGGTGGTGGGTCTTGAGCAGGAAGCGCTCGACGTGCTCGTGGATGAAAAAGAAGTGCGGCTGTTCCGGGTTGTTCAGCGCCACCAGCACGAACCACGGCGCGGCGATGGCGAAAAACAGCAGGGCGCCCTTGGCCAGGTGCAGGCGGCCCCAGATGGCCCAGTCGCGCGCGGCCAGCGTGTACAGCACCAGCACCGCGCCCGGCAGCACCAGGCCGATCAAGCCCTTGCTCAGCACCGCCAGCGCCATGCCGGCCCAGCAGGCCAGCATCCAGTTGCGCCGACCGGCCGCGCCGGCGCCGTCGCGCTGGGCCAGCAGCAGGCCGGCCAGGCTCAGCGTCATCATCGCCGCCAGGCCCATGTCGAGCGAGTCGATTTGCCCGGCGGCGCTCCAGAACAGGCTCGAGGCGAGCACCAGGGCGGCGTACAGGCCGACGCGCGCGCCGAACAGCTTGGCGCCGGCGTGCGCCGTCAGCGCCACGCCGAGCAGGCCGCACAGGCCGGTCCACAGGCGCGCCTGCCACTCGCCGACGCCGAAGGCGGCGAAGGTCAGCGCGTTCATCCAGGTTTGCAGCGGCGGCTTCTCGAAGTACTTGATGCCGTTCAGGCGCGTGGTGATCCAGTCGCCGCTGACGAACATCTCGCGCGCCATTTCGGCGTAGCGGCCCTCGTCGGGCGGCACCAGGGTGCGCACGCCCAGCATGTACAGGGTGATGGCGGTGAAGGCGAGCAGCAGGCACCAGAGCAGCGGTTTCGACTTGTGCAGCTGGTTCATCGGGCCGGCGCGCCGCTCTCGATGATCAGGGCCAGCGTGACCTTGCGGCCCTCGCCCATCAAGATATTGTAGGTGCGGCAGGCGGCCTTGTTGTCCATGCATTCGACGCCGATCCGGGCCATGGTCAGCGCGGCGCTCAGTTTCGGGTGCACGAAGCGCTGGCGCGCGCCGGTGCCGAGGATCACCACGTCCGGCCGGTCGGCCAGGATCTGCGCGAAGTGCGCCTCGGTGAGTTCTTCGAAGGCGGCGACGTCCCAGTCGCGCGGGGCGGTTTCGGGCATGACGACCAGGCTCCTGCCGAAGTGCCGGGCGTTGATTTCGACGCCGCTGTCGTCGTAGCCGGTGATGGTCTGGTATTGTTTGGTGGTGCTGGGATGGAGCTTCATGGACGTGTCGGTGGTGGATTGGTCGGCGAACTGCGGCGCCCCGGCGCTGCGCCGGCGGGGCCGAAGGCCGTAAGCATGCCATAAAACCCACACATGCGCCAAAAAAGTGCAAATCGCCGGCCGGCGCCGCCGCCGCGCCGGATAAACCGCGCCGCGGGCTGCGCTTTTTCGCGGCGACCAGTAATAAGGTTGATAAAATGGGAGGGTTTCGGCAGAATGGTTATTTTCGCATCGCAGCAATCGCGGCGCCGGCCGCGCGCCGGCAGCCCCCATCTAGACAGGATTTTACTTTGCGACTGATTCAGAAATCGAACAAACTGGCGGACGTCTGCTACGACATCCGCGGCCCGGTCTTGGAGAAATCCAAGCAGATGGAGGACGAGGGCCACAAGATCATCAAACTGAACATCGGCAATCTGGCGGTGTTCGGCTTCGATCCGCCCGACGAGATCGTCCACGACATGATCGTCAACCTGCACGGCGCCGCCGGCTACACCGACTCGAAGGGCATGTTCGCGCCGCGCAAGGCGGTCATGCACTACACCCAGAGCAAGAACATCGCCGGCGTGACGATCGACGACATCTACCTGGGCAACGGCGCCTCCGAGCTGATCGTGATGTCGATGAACGCGCTGCTCAACGACGGCGACGAGGTGCTGGTGCCGGCGCCGGACTACCCGCTGTGGACCGCCGCGGTCAGCCTGTCGGGCGGGCGGCCGGTGCATTACGTCTGCGACGAGCAGGCCGACTGGTATCCCGACATCGACGACATGCGCCGCAAGATCACCAGCAACACGCGCGCCATCGTCGTCATCAACCCGAACAACCCGACCGGCGCGCTGTACCCGGTCGAGGTGCTGCGGCAGATCGTCGAACTGGCGCGCCAGCACCAGTTGATCATCTTCGCCGATGAAATCTACGACAAGACGCTGTACGACATGGCCGAACACGTGTCGATGGCCTCGCTGGCCGACGACGTCCTGTTCATCACCCTCAACGGCCTGTCGAAGAACTACCGCTCCTGCGGCTACCGCGCCGGCTGGATGGTGGTGTCGGGCGAGAAGCGCCATGCCAAGGACTACATCGAGGGCCTGAACATGCTGGCCTCGATGCGTTTGTGCGCGAACGTACCGGGCCAGTTTGCGATCCAGACTGCGCTTGGCGGCCACCAGAGCATACAAGAGCTGGTCGGGCCGGGCGGACGCCTGTTGAAGCAGCGCGATTTGGCGCACCAGTTACTCACCGATATCCCGGGCGTGAGCTGCGTGAAGCCGAAGGCGGCGCTGTATATGTTCCCCCGTCTCGATCCGAAGATTTATCCGATCGCCGACGACCAGCAATTCGCCTACGAGCTGCTGGCCGAGGAAAAGGTGCTGATCGTCCAGGGCACCGGTTTCAACTGGATCGCGCCGGACCACTTCCGCGTGGTGTTCCTGCCGAACTCCGACGACCTGACCGACGCCTTCGGCCGCATCGCCCGCTTCCTCGACGGCTACCGCCGCCGCGCCAGCTTCGGCTAAGCCGGTTTGACCAATTAACCTGGCGTCCGCATTGCGCGGGCGCCGCAACGAAGAGATTTATGAAACCCATCAAAGTAGGCCTGCTAGGCCTCGGCACCGTCGGCCTCGGCACCTTCAACGTCCTGCAGCGCAACCAGGCCGAGATCAAACGCCGCGCCGGCCGCGGCATCGAAATCGTCGCCGTCGCCGACCTGAACACGGCGCGCGCGCTGGAACTGACCGGCGGCGCCTGCGCCGTGGTCGGCGACGCCAACGCCATCGTCAACGATCCGGAAATCGACATCGTCATCGAGCTGATCGGCGGCTACGGCATCGCCAAGGACCTGGTGATGCAGGCCATCGCCAACGGCAAGCACGTCGTCACCGCCAACAAGGCGCTGCTGGCCATGCACGGCAACGAGATCTTCGCCGCGGCCCAGGACAAGGGCGTGATGGTGGCGTTCGAGGCGGCGGTCGCCGGCGGCATCCCGATCATCAAGGCGCTGCGCGAAGGCCTGACGGCCAACCGCATCGAATGGATCGCCGGCATCATCAACGGCACCACCAACTTCATCCTCTCGGAAATGCGCGACAAGGGCCTGGACTTCGGAACCGCGCTCAAGCAGGCGCAGGAGCTGGGCTACGCCGAAGCCGACCCGACCTTCGACATCGAGGGCGTCGACGCCGCGCACAAGGCCACCATCATGTCGGCGATCGCCTTCGGCATCCCGGTGCAGTTCGCCAAGGCGCACGTCGAGGGCATCAGCAAGCTGCAGGCGATCGACATCCAGTACGCCGAGCAACTGGGCTACCGCATCAAGCTGCTGGGCATCACCAAGCGCGCGCTGGTCAACGGCGTCGAGGGCATCGAACTGCGCGTGCACCCGACGCTGATCCCGAGCAAGCGCCTGATCGCCAACGTCGAAGGGGCGATGAACGCCGTGCTGGTGCAGGGCGACGCCATCGGCGCCACGCTGTACTACGGCAAGGGCGCCGGCGCCGAGCCGACCGCCTCGGCGGTGATCGCCGACCTGGTCGACATCACCCGCCTGGCCACGGCCGATCCGGAGCACCGCGTGCCGCACCTGGCGTTCCAGCCGAACGCGATGACCGACATCGAGATTTTGCCGATGTCCGAAATCACCACCAGCTACTACCTGCGCATGCACGTGGCCGACCGGCCGGGCGTGCTGGCCGACCTGACCCGCATCCTGGCCGACGCCACCATCTCGATCGACGCGATGCTGCAAAAAGAGCCGGCCGAGGGCGAGACCCACACCGACATCATCATGCTGACGCACCAGACGCAGGAAAAGAACGTCGTGGCGGCGATCGCCAAGATGGAAGCGCTGGCCAGCGTGGTCGGCAGCGTCACCAAGATCCGCCTGGAAAACCTGAGCTGATTTTTGAGCGCGCGTAAAAAAGCGGCGATGCACTCGCCGCTTTTTTTTCGCCCGAAAAGCAAAGACGCAACCCCGGGGCAGGCCCCCGAACTTGTTAGCCGCCGCGACAGTGTCGTGGCTGGGATAGCGGGACGCGTAATCCGACCATGTCCGCCGAAGCGGGCCGCGCCGCTCCAGGCCGACGTTGTTTACGCGGTCAACGGCGGCAGGAATACCTCCGCCAGCATGCAGCGCGCGCCGCCGCCGCCGAGCCGCTCGATGGTGTCGAGCGCCGCCACCAGCGGCTCGCCGTGCGCGGCGATGCGCGCGCGCTGCCCCGGCCGCAGCGCGTTCCAGGCGCGCCGCGACATGGCCCACAAGGGCCGGCCGAGGGCGGAGCGCAGCTCCAGCATGTTGCCGGCGAATTCGCCCATCTGCGCCAGGCTGATCTCGACCAGCTCGGCGCCGTCCCGGCACAGCGATTCGCGCAGCGCGGCGCGTTCATCCTCGTCGCGCAACGCCTCCAGGCAGGCCACCGCCAGCGTGGCGCCGACCGCCATCATCACGTTGGTGTGGTAAATCGCCTGGCCGGCGCCATCGCAGGCGTGGAACCAGTGCGCGCGATAGCCGGTGTGGCGCAGGAAGCTGTCCATCGCCGCCGGATGGCTGCGCAGCGAATGGCAGACGTAGGCGATGCGGCGGCGCCGGTCCAGCACCATCGAGCCGGTGCCTTCCAAAAAATGCCCGTCCGCCTCGTGGAAGCTGAAGTCCGTCACGCGCCCGAGCGCGAAGCGCCGCCCGATCTGTTCCAGCGTGGCGGCGCTGCGTTCCAGCCGGCGGTTCTCGGCCGCCATCGGATACAGCAGCGCCTCGCCGTTTTCGTGGAAGCTGATCCAGTTGTTCGGGAATACCGAGTCCGGCGTGTGCGGCTCGGCGCCGTCCTCGACCACCAGGACGGCGACGCCGGCCGCGCGCAGCGCCGCGACATAGGCGTCGAATTCGAGCAGGGCCTGCTCTTGCCCCCGCTCCTGTATCTGCGCCTGGCCGGCGTGCGCCGCGGGCTGCTGGAAGGCGTTGCTGGCCAGCGTCTGCGGATTCGACAGGAATCGCGCCGGGCGCACCATCATCACCTGGCTACTCGTTTGCGTCGTCTCCGCCATGTCAGGCCAGCACCGCGCCGGGCGCCGGCGCGCTTTCCGCGGCGCCGCGTCGCGCTTCGCCAAGGCAGGCGAACAAATCCTTCGGATCGGCCGGCGTTGGCACCAGTTCGGTGGCGCTGCCGATGTCGTGCGCCGCCGCCAGGTCGTGCACGTAGCGCAGCGCCGAGAAGTCCTCCAGCGCGAAGCCGACCGAATCGAACACCGTCACCTGGCCGGCGTGCTCGCGCCCGGGCTGCTCGCCGGCCAGCACGCGCCACAATTCGGTGACCGGGAAATCGGCCGGCATTTGCTGGATGTCGCCTTCGATGCGGGTCTGCTCCTCGAATTCGACGATGACGCGGGCGCCGCGCAGGATGTCGGCGTGCAGCTCGGTTTTGCCCGGGCAGTCGCCGCCGACGGCGTTGATGTGCATGCCGGGTTCGACCATGTCCGGCGTCAGGATGGTCGCGTAATGCTTGTCGGCGGTGATGGTGGTGACGATGTCGGCGCCGCTGACGGCCGCGCGCGCGGAGGCGGCGATGCTGATCTCCAGGCCGTCGATCCGGCCGAGGTTGCGCAGCAGTTTTTCCGAGGCGGCGCGGTCGGTGTCGTAGATGCGCACGCGGTCTATGCCCAGCATCGCCTTGAAGGCGAGGATCTGGAACTCGCTTTGCGCGCCGTTGCCGATCACCGCCATGCAGCGCGCGTCCGGCCTGGCCAGCTCGCGCGCCACCAGCGCCGACGTGGCGGCGGTGCGCAGCGCCGTCACCAGCGTCAACTCGCTCAGCAGTTGCGGATAGCCGGTGGCCATGTCGGCCAGCACGCCGAAGGCCATCACCGTGGGCAGCTTGAACAGCGTGTTCTGCGGATGGCCGTTGACGTACTTGAAGGCGTACAGGCTGCGGTCGGAGATCGGCATCAACTCGATAACGCCGACGTCGTTGTGGTTGGCGACGCGCGCCGACTTCTCGAATTCGCTCCAGCGCAGATAATCGGCGCGGATGTAGCCGGCCAGTTGCGTGATGAAGGTGTCGGCGCCGACCCTGCGCACCAGTTTTTGCATGTCGTTGAAATCGATGTAGCGTGTCATGGTAAATCTCCTTGTGGTTTTTATCTGCGGCGTTCTCTGCCGCGTTGGAACCATTATCGGAGGGTGGAGGGTTAACTAAAAGTGGAGGAGACTAACGTTTTTATATAAAATCTGTCGAATCGGCAGGATAAATTGACGTTTTGAACAGGATTGAAGATGAACGACACCGACCACCAATTGCTGGCGCTGCTGCGCGACGACGCCCGGATGTCGCTGACGACGCTGGCGCAGAAGCTGCGCGTGTCGCGCGGCACGGTGCAGAACCGCCTGGCCAAGCTGGAGGAAAGCGGCGTCATCGCCGGCTATACGGTGCGCCTGAAGCCGGAGGCGGAGGCGCACCGGATCAGGGCCTGGACCGGCATCGCGGTCGAGGGCAACACCGCCACCGCCGTGCTCAAGGCGCTACGCGGCGAACCGGGCGTGCACACGCTGCATTCGACCAACGGGCGCTGGGACTTCATGGCGGAGCTGAGGGCGGACAACTTGGAGGGCTTGGACCGGGTGCTGGGCCGGGTGCGGCGCATCGACGGCATCGCCAACACCGAGACCAGCATCCTGCTGTCGACGCACAAGCTGTGAGGCTGGCGCGCCGAACGAGCGTGGCGCTTTTCGTAGGTCGGCTTAGCCGGAACGGCGTAACCCGACCTACGGCGCTTGCCTCTATTTGATTGGCGCCTCAGTCGTAGGTGGCGCTGACGTTGACGCCGCTGAACGGCTGCTTCGCCTTCAGCATGACGTAGTACCAGCGGCCGGCCACCGGCGAGCCGATGGCGACGTTTTCGCGGTTGCCCGCATTGGCCGAGCCGACGTCGTAACTGCTGATGGTCGGGTAGCGGTCCAGCGCCTGGTACAGGTCGACGTCGCCGGTACCGCCGCTGGTGCTCACTTTGACGTTTTTCGCGCCGGCCGGCAGCATCAGGAAGACATACGCCTGGGTGCTGGAGGAGAGGTTGCGGATCGAGCAGTTCTTGCCAAGGTAACTCGTCGACGGGCATTCCGGCAGCAGCGGGTCGGCCGGCATCGGCGGCTCGCCCGCCGTGGTGGCCGTGCCGGCCCAGGAGGCGAACTCGGTGTCGTAGCGCGTGCCGATGTAGTCCATATAGGTCTGGTAGCCGGCGTAGTCGCCAACCCTGAACTTGGCCAGGATCGGATCGATGTCGCCGCGGTGCCGTTCCATCATGAAGCGGGTCGCCATGTAGCCCCAGCGGTAGGCGCGCGCCTGGTAGTCGGACATCTGGTAGGTGTTGCCGAAGATCTGGCTGAGCCGGTAGGCGCCGCCGCGGGCGACGTCGATCGACGCCTGGTTATTGTTTTTATACGACAGGTATTCGGCGATGCCCTCGATCCACCAGACGGTCGGCTTGGAGACGCCGGCGCCGAAGTCGCCGTACATATTAAAGCGCCCGTCCAGATAGTGGACGTATTCGTGCTCCAGATTCCAGACCTGGAAGCTTGGCCGCAGCCATGACGCCTCGTGCGCGATGAAGCGGGCCTGGTTGCCGACGACGCCGGGGTTGCCCTCCAGGTACATGCCGCCGTTGTTGGTGTCGATATCGTAGATGATGCCGGCGTACTTGCTGTAGTTGCTGTAGTCGTCGAACACCACCAGTTCCAGCGCGGTGTTGTTGTCGTTCGCCACCGGCGTCTGCTTGGTCTGCAACATGGCGTGGAAGTAGCTTTCCTCGGTCTGCAGCCTGGCGCAGGAGTCCTGCAACTGCGCCGTCGTCATGTCCTGCGCGCGCACGCGCAGGGTCGGACTGCAGGTGTAACTGTTTTTCAGCACCGCGTTGGCCAGCGTGGCCGTGTAATTGCAGGTGCCGTATTCGGCGCAATTGGCGTTGTCGTAGTATTTGACGGCCGACGCGGCGGCCAGCCACAGCGTGCTGTCGGCGCCCAACATCGTGCTGCTGGCCAGCATGTTCTTGACCATCGGCTTGACGCTGGCCTTCAGGCCGGAATATTGCATGAAGCGGAAGGCCTCGTTGGCCGCGTCGTGCAACTGGTAGGCGGCGCTGGACAGCAGGGCGGCCTTGTTGTTGACCGCGAAGTTGTTCAGCGCGGTCGCATACGACGGGTCGTTTTGCAACAGGGCCACGCCGTCGCTGCGGAAGTGGGCGTAGAAGATCGCCGACAGCGCGCCGGTGAAGCCGCCGCCGGCGCTCGCTTGCTTGAGGGCGTCCGCCGCCGTCGGATTGGCGCTGGTGTTGGTGAAGCGCAGCACCAGGTTTTTCAGGCTAGGCAGGAAATACGGCTCGTCGTGCATGTTATTGACGAGCTTCAAGGTTTCGCCCGCCGTGCTGGTGGCGCTGGTGTTGGTGGTGAACAGCTTGTTGCCGTCGATCAGTTGCTTGAGCGGCGCGCGCAGCGTGCCGAGCAGCGCCGGCGACGGCATCGCTAGCGTGCCGCCTTCGGCCAGGTAGTAGCCGGCCCGCAGGTAGATCAGCAAATTCACCAGTTTGATGTTGGTGGCGCTGTAGGCGGCGGCCTCTTGCGCGAAGCGGCTGGCGACGGCGCTGAAATTGGCCGCCGAATAGACCTGGGCGGCTTGCGCCGCGCTCAGCGAAAACAGGCCGTAGTGGCATTCATAGTCCGGCAGACTGACGAGGTAATCGGCCAGCGCCGCGCCGCTATAGCTGGCCAGCTTGTTCATGTCCTGGCATTCCGGCGGCGCGGCCAGCGCCCGCTGGCTCTTGTTGCGTTGTTCCGGCGTCAACAGGTCGAGACGCGGCTTGGCCGTTTTCGATAAGTTGAACTGCGATTGCTCGACCGACGGCGGCAGGGTTTGCCGTTCGCGTGGCTGCGGCGCTTGCTTCAGGCGGACCCGGTCGTCGGCATGCTGGACGGCTTGGCCGGCGGCGTGCAGGACCGGGCTGAGGCAGGCTGCAATCAGACCCGCAAGATAAATGGATTTGCGTGACTGTTCAGCCGCTATGCGGCAAGCGGGATAGGATTACCGTTGAAGGCCCGGAGCAGAACCTCAAGCATGCCATGGCCTTGCTTGCGTAGC
>NZ_JBJXIB010000062.1:0-33872 GCF_046115965.1 Janthinobacterium sp. CG_23.3
CAGTTCCTGGCCCAGCCCGCAAGGTTTGGGGGGGGCTCACACCAAAAACGGCCGCGTCGCGGGGAAAACGGGTTCGCTGGTGGGGGTGGTGCCGCCGGCCAGGCCGGCGGCGGTACCGCTGAAGAAGTCGTCGGCGGTAACGGTGCCCATGAACGGCAGGTTCATGTGGGTGTGGGTGTCGATACCGCCCGGTAGCACGTACTGGCCGCCGGCGTCGATCACCTTGGCCGACGCCGGCGCGTCCAGGTTTTCGCCGACGGCGACGATCTTGTCGCCGTAGCACAGCACGTCGGCGCGGAAGGCGCGGTCGGCGTTGACGACGGTGCCGCCGCGGATGATCGTTGTCATTCAGTTCTCCTGTTTAAGCTCGGTTAGGGCTGGGCCGCGGCGCGCAGGGACGGCACGGTTTTGCCCTTCATCATAAGGCCATACGCCAGCGCCGAAATACCGACGCCGACAAACCAGGCGTAGGTGTACACGGTCTTGAAGGCGTCGCCGACGGCGGGGAACGATTGCGGGAACGCGGCGTTCAGGAAGCCCGGAATGTTCGGCAGCACGCCAAGCACGAAGGCCACCAGCGCCGCCATGTTCCAGCCGTTGCCGTACGAGTAGGCGCCGTCGGCGCGGTACAGCTCGGGCACGTCCAGTTCGGTCTTGCGGATGAAGTAGTAGTCGACGATGAGGATGCCGGCGATCGGCCCCAGCAGGGCCGAGTAGCCGATCAGCCAGGTGAAGATATAGCCCTGGGTCGATTCAAGTATTTTCCACGGCATCATCAGGATCGCGATCGAGGCGGTGATGTAGCCGCCGACCTTGTACGAGATCTGCTTCGGCGCCAGCGACGAGAAGTCGTAGGCCGGGCCGACCAGGTTGGCCGCCAGGTTGACGCTGACGGTGTCGACCAGCAGCACGATCAGGGCGATCAGCACGGCCGCGCCGGTCATGCGGCTGGCCAGGTCGACCGGGTCCCAGATGGCCTTGCCGTACAGGACCACGGTGGCCGAGGTGACGATCACGGCCAGCATGGCCAGCAGGCCCATCGGCACCGGCAGGCCGATGCTCTGGCCCAGGATCTGGTCGCGCTGGGTTTTGGCGAAGCGGGTGAAGTCGGGGATGTTCAGCGCCAGCGTGGCCCAGAAGCCGACCATCGCCGTCAGCGACGGCCAGAACACGGCCCAGAACTGGCCGGCTTTTTTGCCGCCCGCGACGAATTGCGAGGGCTGCTCGAACAGCGCGCCGAAGCCGCCGGCCTTGTCGTGGACCCAGGCCAGCAGCACGAAGCAGATGGCGATTTTCAGCGGCGCGGTGTAGGTTTCCAGTTTGCGGATGGCGTCCATGCCATGCAGGATGTAGTAGAACTGGATGGCCCAGAAGGCCAGGAAGCACAGCAGCTGGCTGGCGTTGATGCCCAGGCCGGCGATCTTGTCGCCGCCCAGTTCGTGCCCGAGCAGCACGCCCGCCAGCGTGTAGATCATCTGACCGCCGAACCAGGTCTGGATGCCGTACCAGCCGCAGGCGACGATGGCGCGCATCAGCGCCGGCAGGCGCGCGCCGCTGGTGCCGAAGGAGGAGCGCGCCAGCACCGCGTAGGGAATGCCGTATTTGGTGCCGGCGTGGCCGATCAGCAGCATCGGCAGCAGCACGATGGCGTTGGCCAGGAACACCGTCAGCACCGCCTGCATGCCGGACATGCCGCTGTCGATCAGGCTGGCCGAGAGCGTGTAGGCGGGTATGCACATCACCATGCCGACCCACAGGGCGGCGAAGTGGTACCAGCGCCAGGTGCGCTGCGCCGCCGTGGTCGGGGCCAGGTCCTCGTTCCACAGTTGGGGGTTGGCTGATATGTCTTTGTTCACAGGTTTTTCTCCATTTTTTATAATTCAACCAAGGGGCCGGGAGCGCTGTTGAAAGCAACGGCAAAGGGCCGGGGCCAGACCTCGGGGGGTCCGCCCGCAGTCCTCGCCTGTGGTTTTAACGGGCGCCGCGGACGATATGAGTTTATATCAAATACCGCCCTTACCGCACCTCCGCCCGAGGATTGCGCGGGTCCTGCGTCCAGTTCATATACGCCTTGCCGGTATCCTGCGGCACCATGCTGATGCAGCCCTGTACCGGGCAGGTGATTTCGCACAGGTTGCAGCCGACGCACTCCTCCTTGATGACCTCGTAGGTGCGCACGCCGGCCGCGTCGATCAGCTGGGCGATCGACTGGTGCGAGGTGTCCTCGCAGGCGACGTAGCACTTGCCGCACTTGATGCAATCGTCCTGGTTGATCCGGGCGATAACCTGGTAGTTCATGTCCAGGTATTTCCAGTCGGTGGTGTTGGCCACCGCCTTGCCGGAGAATTCGCTGATCGACCGGTAGCCCTTCTCGTCCATCCAGCGCGACAGGCCGTCCTTCATCTCCTCGACGATGCGAAAGCCGTGCAGCATGGCGGCGGTGCAAACCTGCACCGAGCCGGCGCCGAGCGCCAGGAACTCGGCCGCGTCGCGCCAGTTGCCGATGCCGCCGATGCCGGAGATCGGCAGGCCGCGCGTCTGCGGGTCGCGCGCGATCTCGGCCACCATGTTCAGCGCGATCGGCTTGACCGCCGCGCCGCAGTAGCCGCCGTGGGTGCTGGCGCCGCCGACGATGGGCCGCGCCACCATCAGGTCGAGGTCGATCGAGGTGATCGAGTTGATGGTGTTGATCAGCGAAACCGCGTCGGCGCCGCCGGCCTTGGCCGCGCGCGCCGGCATGCGCACGTCGGTGATGTTCGGCGTCAGCTTGACGATCACCGGCAGCCTCGAGTGCTTCTTGCACCAGCTGGTGACCAGCTGCACGTACTCCGGCACCTGGCCCACCGCCGCGCCCATGCCGCGCTCCGGCATGCCGTGCGGGCAGCCGAAATTGAGCTCGATGCCGTCGGCGCCGGTGGCTTCGACCAGCGGCAGGATGGCGGCCCACAGCGGCTCCTCGCAGGGCAGCATCAGCGAGACGATCATGGCGCGGTCCGGCCAATCCTTCTTGACCTGGGTGATTTCGCGCAGGTTGATGTCCAGGCTGCGGTCGGTGATCAGCTCGATGTTGTTGAAGCCGACCACCTCGCGGTTCTTGCCGTACAGCGCCGAGTAGCGCGACGACACGTTGACGGCGGCGGGGTCCTCGCCCAACGTCTTCCACACCACCCCGCCCCAACCGGCCTCGAAGGCGCGCACCACGTTGTAAGCCTTGTCGGTCGGCGGCGCGGAGGCCAGCCAAAATGGATTGGGCGACTTGATGCCGCAAAAATCGATGCTGAGATCGGCCATTATGCAGCCTCCACTGTGGATTGGATGTCGTGATGAATGGCCAGCGCGGCGAGTTTGCCGTGCTGCACCGCCTGCACCGTCAAGTCCTGCCCCGGCGCGACGCAATCGCCGCCGGCGTAGACGCCCGGAACGATGGTGCGGAACCGCGCGTCGACGGCGATTTTGTCGCCCTCGCGCGGCAGCGTCGCCGCCAGCGCGTCGCCCAGGCTGGCGCCGTCCAGGCTCTGGCCGATGGCCTTGAAGATGGCGTCGGCGGCGACTTCGAAGGTGGCGCCGGTGCCGACCAGGCGGCCGCCCTCGAGCGCGGTTTTCTCGAAGCGCATGCCGGCCACCAGCCCGGCGCTGTTGAGGATCACGTCCTGCGGTTGGGCCCAGGTCAGCAGGCGCACCTGGTTGGCCTTGGCGATGTCCTGCTCGTGCAGCGTGGCGGTCATGGCCTCGAAGCCGCGCCGGTACACCAGCGTGACCTCGGCGGCGCCCAGGCGCTTGAGCTGCACCGCCATGTCGATGGCGGTGTTGCCCGCGCCGACGACGATGGCCCGGGCCGGCAGCGGCAGCGCGGCCAGGTCGTCGCACTGGCGCAGCGCGGCAATGTAGTCGACCGCCGCCAGCAGGCCGGGGGCGTCCTCGCCGGCCAGGCCGAGGCGGCGGCTGGCGCCCAGGCCCAGGCCGAGGAAGACGGCGTCGTAGCGCGCGTGCAAATCCCTCAGCGCCAGGTTGCCGCCGAGGGTCTGGCCACAGCGGATCTCGATGCCGCCGACGCCGAGCAGGAACTCGACCTCCTTGCGCGCGAAGTCGTCGGTCAGCTTGTATTTGGCGATGCCGTATTCGTTCAGGCCGCCGGCTTTTTCGCGCGCCTCGAAGACGACCACGTCGTGGCCCAGCATCGCCAGCCGGTGCGCGCACGACAGCCCGGCCGGGCCGGCGCCGACCACCGCCACCGTCTTGCCGGTCGACGGCGCGCGGCTGAACGGATGGCCGGCGAATTGCATGTGGTCGACCGCGTAGCGTTGCAGCGCGCCGATGCGCACCGGCTGGCCCTCGGCGTCGTGGTTGCGCACGCAGGCGTCCTCGCACAGGATCTCGGTGGGGCAGACCCGCGCGCAGCTGCCGCCCAGGATATTCTGCTTCAGGATGCCGACCGCGGCGCCGTTGACGTTCTTGTCGTGGATGTTGCGGATGAAGCTGGCGACGTCGATTTCCGTCGGGCAGATGCGCGTGCAGGGCGCGTCGTAGCAGTACAGGCAACGCGCGCTTTCGATGGCCGCCTGGCGCGCGGTCAGCGCCGGCGCCAGGTCGGTGAAATGCCGCTGCAGCGCGCCGTTCGACTCCAGCGGGCGCGGCAGGTATTTGAGAGATTCGATCATCATTTCGATTCCTGCGTAGTGTTGGGCGGGACTTCTATGGCTGAATTCGAACTGCACTTGCATCGCGTCGCCCGACAGGGTCGGCGGCGGCGCTTGTCGGGTTACGCCGCGCTAACCCGACCTACGGTGAGCGCCCACGGACAGGCGTATTTCGTAGGTCCGCCGCGGCACGTCCAATTACTTCATCTGTGGGAAAGCAAATTCCACACCAGCGCTGGCGGTGTTCGGCCAGCGCTGCATCACGGCCTTGTGGCGCGTGTAGAAACGCACGCCTTCCGGGCCGTAGGCGTGGTGGTCGCCGAACATGCTGCGCTTCCAGCCGCCGAAGCTGTTGAAGGCCATCGGCACCGGCAGCGGCACGTTGACGCCGACCATGCCGACCTGGATCTGCCGCACGAATTCGCGCGCCACGCCGCCGTCGCGGGTGTACACGGCGACGCCGTTGCCGTACTCGTTGTTGTTGATCAGCGCGACCGCGCTGGCCACGTCCGGCGAGCGCATCACGCACAGCACCGGCCCGAAAATCTCCTCCTTGTAGATCGACATTTCCGGCGTCACGTGGTCGAACAGGGTGCCGCCGACGAAGAAGCCGTTCTCGCGTCCGACCACCTTGCAGTTGCGCCCGTCCACCAGCAGGGTGGCGCCCTGCTCGACGCCCTCGCCGATCAGTTTTTCAATGCGCTGCTTGGCCGCCGACGACACCACCGGCCCCATTTCGGCGTCCGCCGCCATGCCGTCGCGTATTTTCAGTGCGGCCGTGCGCGTTGCCAGTGCGTCGATCAGCTTGTCGCCGGCGTCGCCCACCGCCACCACCACCGAGATCGCCATGCAGCGCTCGCCGGCCGAACCGTAGGCCGCGCCGATCAACGCGTCGACCGTCATGTCCATGTCGGCGTCGGGCATCACCACCATGTGGTTCTTGGCGCCGCCCAGCGCCTGCACGCGCTTGCCGCTGGCGCTGCCGCGGGCGTAGATATATTCGGCGATCGGGGTCGAGCCGACGAAGCTGATGGCCTGCACCACCGGATGGTCGAGCAGCGCGTCGACCGTCACCTTGTCGCCCTGGATGACGTTGAAGACGCCGTCCGGCAGGCCGGCCTGCTTCAACAGCTTGGCGTGCAGCAGCGAGGCCGACGGATCGCGCTCGGACGGCTTCAGGATGAAGGTGTTGCCGCAGGCGATGGCGACCGGGAACATCCACATCGGCACCATCACCGGGAAGTTGAACGGCGTGATGCCGGCCACCACGCCGAGCGCCTGGCGCATCGACCAGGCGTCGATACCGCGCGAGATCTGGTCGGTGAATTCACCCTTCAGCAATTGCGGAATGCCGACCGCGAATTCGACCATCTCGATACCGCGCGCCACTTCGCCCTGGGCGTCGGCGAAGGTCTTGCCGTGCTCGCGCGTCAGCATCGCGGCGAATTCGTCGGTGTGCTGCTGGCACAGTTGCAGGTACTTGAACAGGACGCGGGCGCGCCCCAGCGGCGGCGTGGCGGACCACGACGGGAAGGCGGCGGCGGCGGCCCGCACCGCCGCGTCCACGTCGTCCGCCGTGCCCAGCGCGACCTTGGAAACCGGCTCGCCCAGCGCCGGGTTGAAGACGTCGGCGTAGCGCCCGCTCTGGGTGTCGACGAAGGCGCCGTTGATGAAATGGGTGATGGTGTCGAGATTGCTCATGATGGTTCGCTTTAATAAAAAGAATCGGTTCAGGCCAACGCGGTGTCGGCCGGTACATATAGGTAGCCAAGGTCCCTGGCCACCGCTTCGTAGGTGATCTGGCCCTGGCACACGTTCAAGCCGTGCTTCAGGTGCAAATTGTCTTTCATTGCCTGGCGCCAGCCCTTGTCGGCCAGCGCCACGGCGTGGGCTATGGTGGCGTTGTTGAGCGCGAAGGTCGAGGTGCGGGCGACCGCGCCCGGCATGTTGGCGACGCAGTAGTGCACCACGTCGCCGACCATGTAGGTCGGGTTGGCGTGGGTGGTGGCGCGCGAGGTTTCGAAGCAGCCGCCCTGGTCGATGGCGACGTCGACCACCACCGCGCCCGGCTTCATGCGCGCTATCATGGCGGCGCTGACCAGCTTCGGCGCGGCCGCGCCGGGCACCAGCACGCCGCCGATGACGAGGTCGGCGTCGAGCACCGCCTCCTCGATCGATTGCGCGTTCGAATATTGGGTGACGATGCGGTTGCCGAACACCAGGTCGAGCTGGCGCAGACGGTCGACATTCTTGTCGAGCACCGTGACGCGCGCGCCGATGCCGACCGCCATCTGCAGCGCGTTGGTGCCGACCACGCCGCCGCCGAGGATGGCGATGTGGCCCGGCGCCACGCCCGGCACGCCGCCCAGCAGCAGGCCCATGCCGCCCTTGGATTTCTCCAGGTGCGCGGCGCCGGCCTGGATCGCCATGCGGCCGGCCACCTCGCTCATCGGCGCCAGCAGCGGCAGGCCGCCGCCGTGGCCGGTAATGGTTTCGTAGGCGATGCAGATGGCGCCGGATTGCACCAGCGCGGCGGTTTGTTCCGGGTCGGGGGCCAGGTGCAGGTAGGTGTAGAGGATCTGGCCAGGGCGCAGCAGCGCGCATTCCTGCGGCTGCGGCTCCTTGACCTTGACGATCATCTCGGCGCGGGCAAAAATCTCCCCGGCCGATTCAACCGTCACGGCGCCGGCCGCCTCGTACATCGCGTCGGTCAGACCGATGGCGAGCCCGGCGTTCTTCTGCACGAGCACCGTGTGCCCGCGCAGAACCAACTCGCGTACGCTGGCCGGGGTAAGGCCGACGCGCGATTCCTGGTTTTTAATCTCTCTTGGGACGCCTACTAGCATGCTGGTCTCCTGTTTTATAGGTATGTTTGCACCGCTAACCGCAGATATGGGGGGGGCAGACCCCGAGGGTCTGGCCCCGCTTTGACGCGCCTCGGGTTTAGTCGAGGTTCTTCAGCACTTTGGCGAGCTTGCCGAACAGCTCGTCAATGTGTTTTTTCTCCAGCACCAGCGGCGGCGACAGGGCGATGATGTCGCCGGTGGTGCGAATCAGCACGCCGTCGGCGAACGCCTGTTTGAAGGCGCTGAACGCGCGCGCGCCCGGCTTGCCGGCGATCGGCGCCAGCTCGATCCCGGCGATCAGCCCGATGGTGCGGATGTCGATCACATGCGGCAGCCCCTTGAGCGAATGCACCGCGTCTTCCCAGTAGGCTTGCACGCCCTGGGCGTGTTCCAATATCTTCTGCTCCTCGAACACTTCCAGCGTCGCCAGCGAGGCGGCGCAGGCCAGCGGATGGCCCGAGTAGGTGTAGCCGTGGAACAGTTCGATGCCGGCCGGGCCGTCCATGAAGGCGTCGTGGATGTGCTGTTTGGTGAACACGGCGCCCATCGGCACGACGCCGTTGGTCAAGCCCTTGGCGGTGGTCATCATGTCCGGTTCGACGTCGAAGTAGTCGGCCGCGAACGGCGTCGTCATGCGTCCGAAGCCGGTGATGACCTCGTCGAAGATCAGCAGGATGCCGTGCTTGGTGCACAGCTCGCGCAGGCGTTTCAGGTAGCCCTTCGGCGGTATCAGCACGCCGGTCGAGCCGGCCACCGGCTCGACGATCACGGCGGCGATGGTGGAGGCGTCGTGCAGCGTGACGATGCGTTCCAGTTCGTCGGCCAGGTGGCTGCCGTATTCCGGCTCGCCGCGGGTGAAGGCGTTCTTTTCCAGGTTGTGCGTGTGCGGCAGGTGGTCGACGCCGGGCAGCAGCGGACCGAAGGTTTTGCGGTTGCCGGCGATGCCGCCGACCGAAATGCCGCCGAAGCCGACGCCGTGGTAGCCGCGCTCGCGGCCGATCAGGCGGGTGCGCCCGGCTTCGCCGCGGGCCTTGTGGTAGGCCAGCGCCATCTTCAGCGCGGTGTCGACGGCCTCGGAACCGGAGTTGGTGTAGAACACGTGGCCGAAGCGGTGGCCGGTGTAGTCCATTAGTTTTTCGGCCAGGTCGAAGGCGGCCGGGTGGCCCATCTGGAAGGTCGGCGCGAAGTCGAGCTGGCCGACCATTTCGCGCACGGCGCTGACGATTTTCGGCTGGGCGTGGCCGCACGGCACGCACCACAGGCCGGCGGTGCCGTCCAGGATGCTGTTGCCGTCGACGTCCTTGTAGTACATGCCCTCGGCCGACACCAGCAGGCGCGGGTTGGCTTTGAAATCGCGGTTGTTGGTAAATGGCATCCAAAACGACGACATCGATTCTGGTCTGGATTCGTTCATGCAAATCTCCTTTGAATTTCGGTTTCGACGGGAGCCAGCGCTGGTTTCAGCATCGCTCCATCGGGAAGTTTTTACAAGCGTAAAATAATTTACCAGTTGGCAAAATGATGGTGCAATAATAGACAGGCAGCCAACTATGGCACAGATACACAAATATCAAAACCATCCAACCGTACAGGCGACAATACCAATACAGTTCTGTCCGGTGCTTCACAAGGGGACAATGGATGAATGAGATTAGCACCGCCGCCGAGCTGGCGGATTGCGCCAAATCGGGCTGGCCCACGCTGGCCATCGAGCGCAGCAAGAAGGGCGGCCTGGTCGAGCAGATCGTCGCCGCCATCAGCCTGATGGTGGGCCAGCGCGAACTGCGCGTCGGCACCAAGATGCCGTCGGTGCGCCAGTTCGCCAAGTGTAATGGCGTCTCCACCTTCACGGTGGTCGAGGCCTACGACCGGCTCGTCACGCTCGGCCTGCTGTCGTCGCGGCGCGGCTCCGGCTACTTCGTCGCGCGCAACGAGACGGCGGCCTCGGCGCAAGTGGCGATCCACGCCAGCCCGACCGCCATCGACGCCCTCACGCCCGACCTGTACTCGGGCGTGTCGGACGCGCTGCCGGTCGGCGCCGGCTGGCTGCCGCCGGAGATGTACGGCGAGGACACCATCCTCGACGCGGTGCGCCAGGCCATGCGCATTCCCGCCAACCGCCTGCGCGGCTACGGCCACCCGCTCGGCTTCCCGTCGCTGCGCCAGCACCTGGCGGCGACGCTGTCGGAGGAGCTGTACGCGGTCGAGCCGGACCAGATCGTGCTGACCCACGGCGCCACCCACGCCTTCGACCTGATCCTGCGCACGCTGACCAGGCCGGGCGACACCGTCTTCGTCGAAGACCCCGGCTACAGCAACCTGCTGTCCCTGATCCGCCACCACGGCTGCGTCCCGGTCGGCATTCCGCGCAGCGACGCCGGCCTCGACTTCGAGGCGCTGGCGCGCCAGGCCGCGGCCACGCAACCGAAACTGATGTTCGTCAACACGGTGCTGCAAAACCCGCTCGGCGCCTCGCTCAGCCACGCCCAGGCGCACCGCCTGCTGGGACTGGCCGAGCAGTTCGACTTCTGGCTGGTCGAGGACGACATCTACCGCGAACTGACGCCGCGCGGCGAAGCCTCGCTGGCGGCGATGGACGGCCTGCGCCGCGTGATCCGCGTCGGCAGCTACTCGAAGACGCTGTCGCCGGCGCTGCGGGTCGGCTCGATCTCGGCGTCCAACTCGCTGCTGCCGGAACTGGTGCGGGTGAAGATGCTGGCCGGCCTGACCACCTCCGAAATCAACGAGCGCGCGGTCTACCACGCGGTGTCGTCGCGGGCCTACCGGCGCATGATCGAGCGCCTGACGACCCAGCTCGACGGCTGCCGCGAGCGCAGCATCGACTGCCTGGCGCAGGCCGGCATGGCGCCGGTGGCGCGCCCGCGCGGCGGCATGTTCGTCAGCGCCGGCTGGGACCGCGCGCCGACGCCGGACTGGAACGGCAAGGTCATCGCCGACCTGGCGCTGAAGTCCGGCATCCTGCTGTCGCCCAACGAATTTTTCATGCTGCGCCAGCCCGACACGGTCTGGTTCCGCTTCAACGTCGCCTACTCGGACACGCCGCCGCTGCTGAAGTTCCTGCAGTCGGTCCGCCCCCGGTAAGCGCCCACGATGACAGTCACGGTGAAAGTTCCGCCATGCCGCCAGCAAAACCACTGAACGCCGCGCCGGTCCCGGGCAAGCGGCGCGTGCAGAACCGCGACAAGCTCGAAGCCGACGTCGTCGCCCGGGCCGTGCGCGCGTTCGCCGAATGCGGCTACGAGGGCACCTCGATCGCCGCCATCGCCGACAGCGCCGGGCTGTCGAAGCAAAACCTGATGTACTACTTTCCCACCAAGCAGGCGCTGTACCAGCGCGTGCTCGACGACGTGCTCGACGAATGGCTGGAGCGCATGGAAAGCCTGGCCGACGACCACCAGGACCCGCACGACATGCTGCGCGCCTACATCCAGGCCAAGCTGCGCTTCTCGCGCGAGCAGCCGTGGGCCTCGCGGGTGTACGCGATGGAGGTCATCAGCGGCGCCCAGTTGTACGGGGCGCAAATCCGCGAGCGCGTGGTGCCGCTGCTGCGCAAGGACATCGCCGTGTTCGAGAAATGGATCGCGGCCGGGTTAATCGCGCCGGTCAACGCCACCCATCTGCTGTTCGCTATCTGGGCGATGACGCAGTCCTACGCCGACTTCTCGGCGCAGATGGCGCTGGTGCTGGACCGCGCGCAGCTGACCGGCGCCGACTTCGACGCCGGCGAAAAGCTGATCACGCAGATGGTGCTGGCGGCGGTGCGCCTGGAACCCGGCACTGCGCCGCTTAGTTAAGCTTGCGTAGCTCGGATGCGGGGGCCGCCGCGGCGAACGCGTCATCCGACGCCGAGCCGCCGCCGGCGCCAGTCGGGTTACGCCGTTCCGGCTCACCCGACCGCCGAAAATGCTTCACTTGTCGGTATCCCCCCTGTGCCAACAAACAGTTGGCGCCGCGACGCTCTAGCATGCATAATTACCAATACGACAGCGCATCCTTAGAATCGGACTTCCCATGGCCTTCCACGTGTGGCTGACCTTCGCCGCCACCTACTTCCTGCTCACCATCACGCCGGGGCCGAACGTCGTGCTGGTCATCCGCAACAGCCTGAAATTCGGCTCCGCCTCGGCCCTGCTGACCATCCTCGGCAACCTGACGGCGCAACTCATCGTCGTCATGCTGGTGGCCGGCGGCGTCGGCGCGACCATCGCCGCGCTGCCCGAGTTTTTCCTGGTGATGAAGGTGCTGGGCGCGGCCTACCTGATCTTGCTGGGCATCGGCCAGATCCGCACCGCGCGCCAGCCCGGCTCCCCAACCGGCGACGAGGCGCCGGGCGCGCCGATGTCGAAGTCGGGCGTGTTCCGCTCCGCCTTCCTGGTCTCGATCAGCAACCCGAAGACCTTGATCTTCCTGTCCGCCTTCATGCCGCAATTTATCGACCAGAGCCGCGCGCTGGGCTGGCAGTTCGCCGTCATGTACCTGACCATCGCCGCCAGCGTCGGCAGCGTCCATATCTTCTATTCGTTTTCGGTGAACCGGCTCAAGCACAAGGTCAAGAACAGCCGTTTCATCAAATCGGTCAAATTCCTGGGCGGCTCGTTGTTTGTGCTGCTGGGGTTAAAACTGCTGACCAGCCAACGCACTTGAGGACGCCGGCTGAAGGCGCTGCCGTAGACGCCACGCTTGCGGTTCGGCATGGCGGCGGGTAAGCTTTGCGCGCACGCGCCACCGCCGCGCCCGAATCAACCAGATCTGAAGGAACTTCATGAATTACCTGTCGCCGGCACGTAAGCTGCCCTGGGCTTGCGCCGCATTATCGTTGGCGCTGTGTTCCAGCGCCACCGCGCAACCGTTCGAGCTGCTCGAGAACCAAGCGCTGCGGCAAGTATGGCTCAACGCCGGCTTCTACTCGGCACACTTCGACAGCGACAAAGGCTTGAACAACAGCAACCCCGGCATTGGCGCCGAGTACCGCTTCTCGACGGTCATGTCGGCCACCGCCGGGCGCTTCTACAATAGCGACCGCGCCTATTCGAACTACGCCGGCATGTACTACCAGCCGGTGGCGCTGGGGCCGTTTCGCCTGGGCGCCGTGGTCGGCGCCTTCAGCGGCTATCCGAAAATGCGCGACGGCGGCTGGTTTCCAGCCATCATTCCGACGCTCAGCTACGAGTACAACAGCGTCGGCTTGAACCTGGCCTTCGTTCCGCCGTACAAGGACCGTTTATACGGCGCCCTGAGCTTCCAGCTCAAGCTCAAAGTCTTCGAGTAGGCGCCGCGGGCGATTGGTCGCGCGCCGGCGCCGGCCATGCCGCCGCTTCGGCGTTTCGTCGGAAACGCGCGGCGTGCGCGCCGCCGCCGCGCTATAGTGCCGTCATCGCCAAGCCGCAGTCCGCGGCCGCGCAGCGTCCTATCAGGAGAAACGGCATGAAAGACATCAATTCCCCACCGTTCAAATCGGTGTTCCAAGATACTCAACAAAGCACGTTGCGAATCGGCCGCCTGGGCGCGCGCATTGTGAGCAATATGTCCTGGCCGGCGCTGTTGGTCAGCTGCGTCGTGCTGGCTCTGCTGATCACCATCGTTCCCCTGGTGATCGGCCTGTTCCTCGTCTTCCTGGTATTGAAATGGCTGATCCGCAACGCACCCTTCGGCGCCGGCGGCAAACCGCGCCGCGACCGCCATGGCATGGCCCGGCATGAATAACGCGTCATCCGCCTTGTCGCGCGACAAACAGCGGCTATATCGATAGATTCGGTGCGATTTCGGCGCCGTCGTGCGTTCGTCTGACGCTGATCAACGGGCGCCCCAGGCGCGCGGAGGGGCCGAACCCAAACCGGCGGAAAACGATCCAAACTTCTTTATGCGTTGTAGGAGTTTTCCATGTCCGCAATACCGAAGAACACCAAGGCAAGCGTCGTCCCTTGCCTGCGCTACCGCGACGCGCCGGCCGCGATCGCATGGTTGTGCAGAGCATTCGGCTTTGAACAGCAACTGGTAGTGCCCAACGAGGACGGCAGCATCGCCCACGCCCAGTTAAGCTTTGGCAACGGTATGGTGATGCTCAGTTCGATCTTCGACACCGAATTCGGCCGCCTGATGGCGCAGCCCGGCGCGCTGGGCAACCTCAACAGCCAAACCTGCTACCTGGTCGTCGCCGACGCCGACGCCGTGTACCAGCGCGCCCGCGAAGCCGGCGCCGCCATCGTGCTCGACATCAAGGACGAGGACTACGGCGGACGCGGCTTTACCTGCCGCGACCCGGAAGGCCACCTGTGGAGCCTGGGCACCTACGACCCGTGGTGAGCGCCGCCGTGATGTGGTGCATGCAAATAGACTCGGGCCAGGCTAAGCCAGCGCGGCGATCAGCGCCGCGTCGCGCACCTGCACCGGCCCGATCTTGATGACGTTGCGGTACAGCGGCGGCAAACCCTCGCACAGCGCACTCAGCGCCGCCTGCTCCAGCCCGGCGCGCACATACTGGAACTGGGCCGGATTATTCGCCGGCAAAGGCCCTTCCATGGTCGAGCCATACGCGCCCAGGTTCATGAAGCTGGCCGCGCTGTCGTCGGGGCCGATGGCAAACACGAAGGTGCCCTCCTTCGGGTGCGCCAGATAGCGGCTGACCTCGTCCTGCAGGGCCGCGTCGGCGCCGTGCATCAACGCGTAGCGCAACTGCGCGTAGCGCCGCGTGCACTCCATGAACGGCGTGCGGATGGCCGACTGCGCGCGCTGGCCCGGCACGCACAACAGCAGGTTGCCGAACAGGTCGAGCAAGGCGCAGGCGTCGCCGGCGCCGCCGTTCAGGCGGTCTTGCGCCATGGCCGCCAGCAGGAACGGCGCCAGCCCGGCGTCGGGCCGGTGCGGTGTGCCGCGGTAGGCCAGCGCGGCGGGGTCGCCGCGCTTGAGCGCCAGCACGATCGGATGGTCGGCGGGCAGGCTGGCCGGGTCGCGCAACTGCTGCTGGCCCGGATCGGCGGTCAGCAATGCCATCACCTCCTCCGAGGTCGATTCAAACACCAGCGCGCACAGCGCCTGGGTCGGCTCGGTCACCGTTTTGCCGATGAAGAAAGGCTTCGGCGCGGCGCCCGCGGCGGCGCGCGCGTACTCCGAGCGCCCGCGCACGGCCGGGTAGCAAAAACTGGCCGCCGCCTGCGCCTGCAAGCGCGCCGGCAGTGCGGTGAAGCTGGCGTCGCCGTCGTAGTTAAT
Organism: Janthinobacterium sp. CG_23.3; assembly: GCF_046115965.1. Classification (NCBI taxonomy): domain Bacteria; kingdom Pseudomonadati; phylum Pseudomonadota; class Betaproteobacteria; order Burkholderiales; family Oxalobacteraceae; genus Janthinobacterium; species Janthinobacterium sp. CG_23.3. The sequence continues at coordinate 14,711 of NZ_JBJXIB010000062.1, forward strand.
GCCGGCGTTGGCGTCGCCCGCCGCAGCCACCACGTGGAAGCCCGCCGCCAGGATCGCGCCGGCGCACATGCAGCAGGGGTCGAGCGAGGTGACGATGGTGACGTCCTCCGGCGGCGGCAGCGCCACGCCCTTGGCGCGCTCGGCGAAATACCAGTCGACCAGTTGGCGTTCACCGTGCGCGGTCGGGTCGAATATCAGGCCGTCACGCACCACGTTGTTGTGCATCGATTGCAGCACGTTGCCGGACTGGTCGAGCAGCACGCCGCCGACGCCGAAGGTGCCCTGCGTCTTCGCCGTCATGGCCTCGGCGGCGGCGATGGCCACCGCCGCCTGCACGTCAATAGTCTTGTTCACGGCGCGGCCTTATGAACGTTCGGGAGGTTTTTTCAGGTCGGCGCCGCCAAAGGCGTTCGGCAACTGCGCGCTGGCCGTGGTCTCAAAGACGTCGCCGTTCAGGTTGGTCAGCAGCACCGGCAGGTCATTGCCGCCCAGTTCCAGGATCACCTGGCGGCAAGCGCCGCAGGGGGCGATCGGGCCGTCGGTTTCGCCGATGACGACCAGTTGGTCGAAGTCGCCCGGCTGGTAGCCGTGCGCGAAGGCGCTGAAGAAGGCGGTGCGCTCGGCGCAGTTGCACAGGCCGTAAGCGGCGTTTTCCACGTTACAGCCGCGGAACACGCGCCCGTCGCTGCACAGCAGCGCCGCGCCAACCTTGAAGTTCGAGTACGGCGTGTAGGCCAGCAGGCGCGCGGCGGCCGCTTCGGCGATCAGTTCTTGCTTGTTCATGTTGCGTGTCCTTGGCAGGTTATGGGCGGATCGAACGGTACACGACCGGGTTCGCGGCCGGCGCGATGGCGCTGATGGCGTAGGCGGCCTGCACTTCGCGCACGGCCTGCCGCGCCGCCGCTTCGGTGCGCGCGTGGACGATGGCCAGCGGCTGGCCGAGCGCGACCGCCTCGCCCAGGTTGACCAGTTCAGTCAAGCCGACGGCGAAGTCGATGGCGTCGCTTGGACGGCGGCGGCCGCCGCCCAGGCCGACCACGGCCAGGCCCAGGCCGCGGCAGTCGCAGGCGCTGGCGAAGCCGGCTTGCAGCGCCGGCGCCGGCAGCACCACCGGGGCGCGTTCCAGGTGGCGGTCCGGGTTGTCGACCAGGTCGGCCGGGCCGCCCAGGGCGCTGACCATGCGCGCGAAACGCTCGGCGGCGGCGCCGGAGTCGAGCGCCGCCATCAGCTTGGCGCGCGCCTCGGTTTCGTCACCGGCCAGTTTACCCAGCACCAGCATTTCGGCGCACAGCGCCAGCGTCACCTCGTGCAGGCGCGCCGGACGCGAGCGGCCGGTCAGGTAATCCATCGCGCAGCGCACTTCCAGCGCGTTGCCGGCGGCCGGCGCCAGCGATTCGTTCATGTCGGTCAGGAGGGCCGAGGTGTGCATGCCGGCGCCGTTGCCGACGGCGACGATGCTCTCGGCCAGCTCGACCGACTTGTCGTAGGTCGGCATGAAGGCGCCGCTGCCGACTTTGACGTCCATCACCAGCGCGTCCAGGCCGGCCGAGAGTTTTTTCGACAGGATCGACCCGGTGATCATGGCCACCGATTCCACCGTCGCGGTGACGTCGCGGATGCTGTAGAAGCGTTTGTCGGACGGCGCCAGTTGCGCGGTCTGGCCGATGATGGCGACGCCGACTTCCCGCACCACCTTGCGGAACAGCGCGTTGTCGGGCACCGTGCAGTAGCCGGGAATGGCGTCAAACTTGTCGAGCGTGCCGCCGGTGTGGCCCAGGCCGCGGCCGGAGATCATCGGCACGTAGCCGCCGCAGGCCGCGATCATCGGCCCCAGCAGCAGCGAGACGACGTCGCCGACGCCGCCGGTCGAGTGCTTGTCGACCACCGGGCCGGGCAGGTCCAGGCCGCGCCAGTCGAGCACCTCGCCGGAGTCGCGCATGGCCAGCGTGAAGGCGACGCGCTCGTCCATGTTCATATCGTTGAAAAACACCGCCATCGCCAGCGCCGCGATCTGGCCCTCGCTGACGCCGCCGTCGGTAATGCCGCGCACGAAGAACTGGATTTCTTCCGCGCTCAGGGCGCCGCCATCGCGTTTTTTACGAATGATCTCTTGGGTTAAAAACATGTCTTGGTCCGCCTGTAAGATAGGGTGATAGCCGTGCGCGCCGCTTTGGCGATTTGTAAAGCGATTCGGGCCGGACCTCCACGCGCATACCTGCGGCGAGAATCCGGCCCCTAGCTGTCGATGCTATTCAAACGCCGTAAGGAATCCAGACGTTCTTGACCTGGCTGGCGTGCGCCAACACCGCGCGGCCGCCGCTTTGCGCCGTACTATACCAGTCGCGTCCCTTGGCGCCGCCGACCCAGGTGCGCTTGAGCGACCCGGCCGACAAGCGCTCCACTTCGGCGCAACCGTCGGCCGAGCCGTCGTGGCGCCACACCGCGTCGATATCCGAATGGGTCGCCAGCGTGCGCGCCAATTCGTCGGCGCCGCCGGTGACGATATTCACCACGCCGCCCGGCAAATCGGAGGTGTCGAACACCTGGTACAGGTCGATCGCCGACAGCGGATGCGCTTGCGACGGCACCACCACCACGCGGTTGCCCAGCGCGATGGCCGGCGCCACCAAGGCGATAAAGCCCAGCAGCGGCGACTCGTTCGGGCAGACGATGCCGATCACGCCGACCGGCTCGTTGAGCGCCACCGTGACGCCCTGCGTCGGCGGCTGGTGCGCCAGGCCGTCGTACTTGTCGGCCCAGGCGGCGTAGTAGAACAGCCGCTCGATAGCCGCCTGCACCTCTTTTTCCGGGTTTTTAGCGCCGGTCATGGCGCCGATTCGGGCGGCGAATTCGTCGGCGCGCGCGGCCAGGTTCTCGGCGATGTAATACAGCACCTGGGCGCGGTTGTGCGCGCTCGCGCGGCTCCAGCCGGAGGCCTTGTGCGCCGCCTCGACGGCGTTGCGGATGTCCTTGCGGCTGCCCTCGCCGATATCGGCCAGGAAGGCGCCGTCGGCGCCGAACACGGCGCGGCTGTAGGCGCTGTCGGGGCGGGCCTGCTTGCCGCCGATGTACATTTTCGCGGTGCGGTCGATGGCGAAGGCGTCGCCGGCCGGCGCCGCCGCAGCCTTGGGTTTGGCCTTCGGCTCCAGCAGCGGCGCGGCCGGACGCGCGTCCTCGGACAGCGGCGTCATATATTCCAGCATGCCTTCGCGGCCGCCCTCGCGGCCGAAGCCCGATTCCTTGTAACCGCCGAAACCGCAGGAGGCGTCGAACTGGTTGGCGCTGTTGATCCACACCACGCCGGCCTTGATCTGCGGCGCGACGTCGAGCGCCAGGCTGATCGACTCGGTCCAGACGCAGGCGGCCAGCCCGTAGACGGTGTTGTTGGCCAGTTGGACCGCCTCCGGCGGCGTGCGGAAGCTCATCGCCACCAGCACCGGGCCGAAGATTTCCGCCTGCGCCACGGCGGCCGAGGTGGAGGCGCCGGTGATCAGCGTCGGCGGGAACCACGATCCGTCGGCCGGCAGTTCGCAGGCGGGCTGCCACACGGTGCAGCCCTCGGCGCGGGCCGAGTCGACCAGCGCGGCGATGCGCTGGCGCTGGACCGGGTCGACCAGCGCGCCGATATCGCTCGACTTGTCGAGCGGCGAGCCGAGGCGCAGGTTCTGCATGCGCGCGCGCACCTTGGCCAGGAAGCGCTCGTGCACCGACTCTTGCACCAGCAGGCGCGAGCCGGCGCAGCAGACCTGGCCCTGGTTGAACCAGATCGAATCGACCAGGCCCTCGACGGCGGCGTCCAGGTCGGCGTCCTCGAAGACGATGAAGGGCGACTTGCCGCCCAGTTCCAGCGACAGCTTCTTGCCGCTGCCGGCGGTGGCGACGCGGATCAGGCGCCCCACTTCGGTCGAGCCGGTGAAGGCCAGCTTGTCGACGCCGGGATGCGTGACGATGGCTTCGCCGACGCGGCCGTCGCCGGTGACGATGTTGACCACGCCGGCCGGCACGCCCGCCTGCAGGCACAGCTCGGCGAACAACAGCGCCGTCAGCGAGGTGAATTCGGCCGGCTTGAACACCACCGTGTTACCGGCGGCCAGCGCCGGCGCGATTTTCCAGGACAGCATCAGCAGCGGGAAATTCCACGGCACGATCTGGCCGACCACGCCCACCGCGCGGTAGTCGGCGAAGTCCTCGGCCTGCAACTGGGCCCAGCCGGCGTGGTAGTAGAAATGCCGCGCCGCCTGCGGCATGTCGACGTCGCGCGTTTCGCGGATGGTCTTGCCGTTGTCGAGCGTCTCCAGCACCGCGAACAGGCGCGCGTGCTTTTGCAGCAGCCGCGCCAGCGCGTACAGCACGCGCGCGCGGGCGTGGCCGCCGATGCCCTGCCACAGCGGCTGGGCGCGGCGCGCCGCCGCGACGGCGCGGTCGACGTCGAGCGCGCTGGCCTGGGTCAGCTCGGCCAACTGCGTGCCGTCGGCCGGATTGGTGGTGGCGAACAGCTCGCCCGCCTCGGTCCAGGCGTTGTCGATGAACAGGCCGAACTTGCGCTGGCGCTGGTCCAACCACGCTTGCGCTTCTTTTTGACTTTCCGCTGCGGGGCCGTAGTCCATAGTCGTGAGAATCTCGTTAATTGTTGGCATGACGATTGTTCTTTAAGGTTGCGCGTGGCGGTGGTTGGCCGAGTAGTTCCCGGTGACGTAGTGTTCAAGCTGGCGCTCGATGTCGGTCAGCAGGCTCGACGCGCCGATGCGGAACAGCTGCGGCTGCAGCCAGGCGTTGCCCAGTTCTTCCTTCATCAGGGTCAGATACTGCAGCGCGCTCTTGGCCGAACTGACGCCGCCGGCCGGCTTGAAGCCGACCATGAAACCGGTTTGCTCGTGGTACTCGCGGATCGTGCGCACCATCGTCAGGGCCACCGGGATGGTGGCGTTGACGCCCTCCTTGCCGGTCGAGGTCTTGATGAAATCGGTGCCCGCCATCATGCACACCCACGACGCCTTGGCGACGTTTTCCAGCGTCAGCAAGTCGCCGGTGGCCAGGATCGCCTTGACGTGGGCGTCGCCGCAGGCCTTGCGGTAGGCCAGCATCTCGTCGTACAGCGTTTGCCAGTTGCCCGTCAAAACGTGCTGGCGGGTGATGACGATGTCGATCTCGGTGGCGCCGGCGACGACCGACAATTCGATCTCGCGCAGCTTCGTTTCCATGCTGGTCAGGCCGGCCGGGAAGCCGGTCGAGACGGCGGCGATCGGCAGGCGGCCGTTCAGCGCGCGCACGGCCGGGGCGATCATCTCGTGGTAGACGCACACCGCGCCGGTGCTCAGGTCGGCGACGCCGAGCGCCGCCATCAAATCGGCGCGCAGCGGACGCAGCGCCTTCATGCACAGCCGCTCGACGCGGCCCGGGGTGTCGTCGCCGCCGAGCGTGGTCAGGTCGATCACCTGGATCGCCTTGACCAGCCAGGCGGCCTGGTATTCCTTCTTCACCGTGCGGCGGTTCGCCAGGCTGGCGGCGCGGCGGTCGGCGGCGGCGCGGTTGACGCGGATCTGGTTGATCCAGCCGAGGTCGAGGCCGATCGCTTCGTTACGCTTGAAGTCGGGGGACATTGTCATAGCAAGTTGTTTCCATGTGCAAGTGGCGCCACGCCCAGGTGGTGGGCGAGGGTTTGGCCGATATCGGAGAAACTGTCGGAAATGCCGAGCGCCCGCGGGGCCACGCCGGGGCCGAAGAACATCATCGGTATATGCTCGCGGGTGTGGTCCGAACCGGGCCAGGTCGGGTCGCAGCCGTGGTCGGCGGTGACGACCACCAGATCGCCCTGTTTCAGCTTGGCGACGAACTCGGGCAGGCGCGCGTCCATCTCGTGCAGCGCGTCCGAATAACCCTGGACGTTGCGGCGGTGGCCGAAAGCCTGGTCGAAATCGACGAAATTGACGAAGGTCAGCGAACCGTCCCCGACCTCGTCGGCGACCGTCAGCAGCGCGTCGAACAAGGCCATGTTGTCGACGCCCTTGACCACGCGCGAGATGCCCTGGCCGGCGAAAATATCGCTGATCTTGCCCAGGCCGACGACCTCGCCGCCGGCGTCCTTGACGTGGTCGAGCAGCGTCGGCGCCGGCGGCGCGACGGCGTAGTCGTGGCGGTTCGAGGTGCGCGTGTAGTCGCCGTTGGCGCCGCTGAACGGGCGCGCGATGACGCGGCCGATGTTGTACGGCGCGACCAGCTTGAAGGCCGCCTCGCACACCTCGTATAAACGCTCCAGGCCGAACGAGTCCTCGTGCGCGGCGATCTGCATCACCGAGTCGCCCGAGGTGTAGATAATCAGCTTGCCGCTGGCGACATGCTCGTCGCCGTGGCGGTTGATGATCTCCGTGCCGGAAGCGTGGCAGTCGCCGAGGAAGCCCGGCACGCCGGTCAACGCCTGCAGCGCGGCGGTCAGCTCGGCCGGGAACGACGGCGTCGTGCGCGGGAAATAGCCCCACTCGAAATCGACCGGCACGCCGGCGATCTCCCAATGCCCGCTCTGGGTATCCTTGCCGGTCGAACGCTCGCGCGCAGCGCCGTAGGCGGCGCCGAAACCGTCGCGCAGCGCGAAGCCCTCGGCCCATTCGCCGCAAGCCAAATGGGCGGCGGCGGCCAGGCCGAGCCGCTCCAGGTTGGGCAGGGACATCGGCTTGCCCTGTCCGGCGGCCCAGCTGGCGATATGGCCAAAGGTATTGGCGCCGGCGTCGCCGAAGGAGGCCGCGTCCGGCGTGGCGCCGAGGCCGAAGGAATCAAGCAAAAGGATAAAGGCGCGTGACATGATGGGGCTCGATTAAAAAGAGGTAAACGCTATCAAGCCTGCGGCTTGGCGGCGACGTCGGCCAGGAAGGCCAAAATCAGCTTGATCAGATCCTTGGCGCCGATAGCGGCGTACTTCAGGGTCTGCTCGTGCGACAGCGCAAACGGCGACATGCCTTCGGCCAGATTGGTGATGACGGACACGCCGACCACCTTCAAGCCGCAATGGCGCGCCGATACCACCTCCGGCACCACCGACATGCCGACGGTGTCGGCGCCCAGGCGCGACATCATGCGGATTTCGGCGGCGGTCTCGAAGTTCGGGCCGGGATAGGCGACGAACACGCCCTCGTGCAGCGTGATGCTGTTGGCGGCGGCGCTTGCCTTGACCATGTCGCGCAGCTCGGCGTCGTAGGCGTTGGCCATGCTGAAGAAACGCGGGCCGAAGCGCTCGTCGTTGGCGCCGACCATCGGCGTACCCGGCAACAGGTTGATATGGTCGGTAATCGCCACCAGACTGCCGGCGTCGACTTCAGGACGCAGCGAACCGGCAGCGTTGGTCACGAACAGCATCTCGCAGCCCAGCAGCTTCAGGGTGCGGATCGCGCTGGTCATCACGCCCATGCCGTAGCCCTCGTAGAAATGGCCGCGGCCCTTCATACACACCACCGCCACGCCCGACAGCGTACCGACCACCAGCTCGCCGGCGTGGCCGTGCACGGTGCTGATCGGGAAGCCAGGCAATTCATCGAAGCTGATCGTCACCGCGTCGCTCATCTGCTCGGCCAGCACGCCCAGGCCGGAGCCCAGGATCATCGCCACGCGCGGCATGAAATTCGCGGGGGCGCGGGCGCGGATGATTTCGGCGGCGTGGAAAGGGGAATTGTTCGACATGATTATCCTCGTAATTTTAATAGATGAATTCGTTGCTGCTATGCGCTGCGATATCAAAAAGAGCGGCGCAAAAGAGCGGCGCGCCGGCTCCGTGTGAAGCGACTGCGTGTCTGGTACGCAAGCGTGGTGCGGATGCATCGAATTGGGTGGAGCTACCGCTATCGAACGTCACTATGCATCAACCGCCATATGTATGGCAAATACCATTTTTCTTCCACATTTATACAAAACCAATATAAATAAGCCGTATGATAAGACAGCTTAAACAGCCCCAAAACAAGCGAACGCGGCAACAGCGTAGGGAACCTCGTTTGACAGCTGTAAAACATATGTTTACGATCGCTAACAATTGTACAATCCCATTATGCCATGACCGACCTTTCGAAAAAAGACCAGTTGTATGGGCTGATCCGCGCCAACCCCTTCATTTCGCAGCAGGAGTTGGCGGTGGAGCTACGCCTGTCGCGCTCGGCCGTGGCCGGCCATATCGCCGGTCTGATGCGCGAGCGCCGCCTGCTCGGGCGCGCCTACGTGCTGCCCGACAGCCGGCCGGTGATGTGCATCGGCGCGGCCAATCTGGACCGCAAGCTGCGCACGCTGGCGGCGCTGCAGATGGGCACGTCGAACCCGGCCAGCGCCGAGGAGGTCTTCGGCGGCGTGGCCCGCAATATCGCCGAGAACCTGGCGCGCCTGGGCGTGCCGGCCGCGCTGTTGACGGTGTTCGGCGACGACGCCGCCGGCGCCGCGCTGCAAGCCCACGCCGAGGCCGCCGGCATCGATACGCGCGGCAGTCTGCGCCTGGCCAACACCTGCAGCGGCACCTACACGGCGGTCCTCGACGAGCGCGGCGAGATGGTGCTGGCGCTGGCCGATATGCAGTTGTACGACGCGCTGACGGCGCAGTTCCTGGCCGGGCGCGCGCCGCAACGCGCCGCCGCCGCGCTGACGGTGGCGGACTTGAATTTGCCGCTCGAAGCCGTCGCCGCGCTGCTGGCCGACGCGCTGCGCGACAGCGTGCCGCTGGTGTTGGTGGCGGTGTCGCAGCCGAAGATGCGCCACCTGCCGCTCGACCTGCGCGGCCTGCATCTGCTGATCCTCAACCGCGGCGAGCTGGAAACCCGGGTCGGCCACGCCCTGCCCGACCAGGCCGCCGTGCGCGAGGCCAGCCTGGCCGTGCAGGCGCAGGGCGCGCAGCACCTTATCGTCACCTGCGCCGGCGCCGGCGTGTACTACAGCTGCGCCGACGGCGTCGCCCACCTGCCGGCGCTGGAGGTGCAAACGGTCGACGTCACCGGCGCCGGCGACGCCTTCGCCGCCGCGGTCTGCTGGTCGCTGTACCAGAGTAGCGGCGACTTGAAGCTGGCCTGCCGCCGCGGCTTGAAAGTGGCCGCGATGACGCTCGAATCGGACGCCACGGTGTCGCCGCTGCTGGCGCCCGACGTGCTCGACGAAATCCATAGCTTCGACCTGTCGCAGCCGATCTCCACTTTTTTTCCCCTGGACTGAACCATGCACCATTTGCTCTCGTTTTCCCCCGAAGTGGCGGCCGCCCGCGCCGCCGGCCTGCCGGTCGTCGCGCTTGAGTCGACCATCATTTCGCACGGCATGCCCTATCCGCAAAACGTCCAGATGGCGCGGCAGGTCGAGCAGATCATCCGCGACGGCGGCGCCGTGCCGGCCACCATCGCCGCCATCGACGGCAAGATCTGCATCGGCCTGACGCCGGCCCAGCTGGAGCTCTTGGCCACCTCGCCGGACGCGATGAAGGTCAGCCGGCGCGACCTGCCCTACGTGCTGTCGCAGGCCAGGCTGGGCGCGACGACGGTGGCGGCGACGATGATTTGCGCCGAACTGGCCGGCATCGCCGTGTTCGTCACCGGCGGCATCGGCGGCGTGCACCGCGGCGCCGAGACCAGCTTCGACATTTCGGCCGACCTGCAGGAACTGGCGCAGACCTCGGTGGCGGTGGTGTGCGCCGGCGTCAAGTCCATCCTCGACATCGGCCTGACGCTGGAGTACCTGGAAACCCACGGCGTGCCGGTGCTGGCGGTCGGCCAGAGCGGCTTCCCGGCCTTTTTTACGCGCGAGAGCGGCTTCCAGGCCGACTTCCAGCTCGACACGCCGGCCGAGCAGGCCGCCTTCATCCACACCAAGTGGCAGCTCGGCCTGAAGGGCGGCGTGGTGGTCGGCAATCCGGTGCCGGCCGCCGACGCCATGCAAAAAGACGAGATCGACGCCATCACCGAACAGGCGCTGGCCGAGGCCGCGCAAGGCGGCGTCAAGGGCAAGCAGGTCACGCCCTTCCTGCTGGCGCGCATCAAGCAACTGACCGGCGGGCGCAGCCTGGCCACCAACATCGCGCTGGTGAAGAACAACGCCCGCGTCGGCGCGGCACTCGCGCGCGCCATGCTGAGCCATCGGGCGGTGCCGTAACAACGCCATGTCCATCGACCTGAAACAGTTAAAATATTTTCTCGCCGTCGCCGAGGAAAAGAGCTTCAGCCGCGCCGCCGAGCGGCTGCACATATCGCAGCCGCCGCTGAGCCAGCAGATCATGAAGCTGGAGAGCGAGCTGGGCGTGCGCCTGTTCGCCCGTACCACCCGCACCTTCGAGCTGACCGTGGCCGGCAAGGCGCTGATGTCGGAGGCCGCGGACCTGCTGGCGAAAATGCGCATGACGATAGACACGATCCGCCAGATCGACCGCGGCGAGGTCGGGCGGCTGCGCGTGGGCATCGTCGGCTCGGCCATGTGGGGGCCGATTCCCAGTTTGCTCGAAGAGTTCCAAACCAAGTATCCGCGCGTCACTTGGACGCTGCACGAGTCCGGCCCGAACGTGCAGTACGAGGCTCTGCGCGCCAAGCAGATCGACGTCGGCTTCTGGCGCGAGCCGAAGCTCAACGACGACGACCTGCGCCGCGACAACCTGCGCCAGGAGCTGTGCTTCCGCGAAAACGTTTGCGTGGCCGTCAACGAGCACCACGCGCTGGCGAAGGAAAGCGCGATCGAGCTGACCGACCTGGAACACGAGCCGATGCTGACGCTGGCGCTCGACAAGTCGGCCTTCCCGCGCTACCTGGTGCAATGCTGCGTCAAGGCCGGCTTCCAGCCCTTCATTTTCCAGGAGGCGTCCGAGCCGCAGACGCTGCTGGCGATGGTCGGCGCCGGCCTGGGTTACACGCTGCTGCCGGAAACCACCAGCCGCATCGGCTGGCCCGGCGTGGTATTCCTGCCGATCAAGACCAACCCGCCGTCCGCCAACCTGTACATCAGCTACACCACGCTGGACGACGCGCCGGTGGTGCGCGCCTTCCTCAACATCATCAACCCGCCGGCCCGCGCCGACTAGCCGCGCCAAGCGCGCCTGCAACGCAACAAGCCCCCGCACACCTTGCGATGTGTGGGGGCCGCGGGGTGGCGCTCCCTTGTTTAGAAGTTGGCCTTGAACTGCACGCCGTAGCTGCGCGGTTCGTTGACGATGCCGGTCAGGTTGTTGAAGTTGATCGCGCCGATCAACTGCACCTTGTTGGTGATGTTGCGGCCGTAGGCGGCCACTTCATACTTGCCGTCCGCCCATTTGTAGCCGGCGCGCAGGCCGCCTTCGACCAGCGACTTGGCGGTGTATTCCTTGGCTTCGTCGAGGAACATATTGTAGGTCGAGCGGTAGGTCCAGTCGGTGTAGGCGTAGAACTCGCCGTCGCCAATCGGCTTGCTGTAGCGCAGCGTGACGTTGCCGGTCCACTTAGGCGCGCGCGGCAATGGATTGCCGTTGATCAGCGAGGTGTTGGCGCCGGGGCCGGCGGGCGAGGTCACGGTGCAACCGTTGCCGCAGGTCGCCACGAACAGGTTCGGGTCCTTGATTTCGGTGTCGTTGTAGCTGCCGCCCAGGGTCAGGCGGAACTCGTCGGACAGGATCGCCTGGAAGTCCAGCTCGACACCCTGGCCGACCGCTTTTTCAGCGTTGACGAGGCGGTTCTGGTTGACCGCGCCGCTGCCGGCCGTCAATTGCAAATCCTTCACGCGGTACTGGTAGACCGTGGCCGACAGGCGCGCGCGCTTGTTGAACAGGTCTTGCTTGATACCGGCTTCGTACGACAGGTTCTTCTCGGCGTCGCCGATCGAAATGGTGTCGCCGAACAGGATGCGCCCCTGGATACTCGGCGCGCGGTAGCCGGTGGCGATGCGCGCGTACACATTGGTTTCCTTAGTCAGCTCGTAGTTGGTGCTCAAGTCCCAGCTGTAGTTGGTCGACTCGGGCTTGGCCGTGAGCGGGCCGATGGCGCCGACATAGCTCGATGGTATGCGCGGGTCCATGGTGCGCACGGCGCTGAAGTCCTTCTGGTCGTCGGTGTAGCGCAGGCCGGCGCGTACTTTCCAGACATTGCTCATCGCATAGTTCAGCGATCCGAACAAGGCCCACGATTTGCTTTCCTGCTGTTGCTGCGCGAAACCGTTGAGTTTATTCTGGTTCAGCGTGTCGTAGCTGTTGCTGTCGACCGTGATCTTCTCGTTGAACGCGTACACGCCGGCGATCCATTGCAGGCGCTCCTTGGTGTTCGACTCGACCCGGAATTCCTGCGACAACTGGCGGTGCTTCGGCAAGCCGTCGCCGGTTTCGGCGGTAAACGGGATAAACCCGGGACCCATCGGCGGCGCGTAGGAGGCGCCGTAGCCGCCGTCCACGTCGGCGCGGCTGGAATACTCGGCCTTCTCGTAGCCGCTGATCGAATGCAAGGTCACGCCGTCGAGGTCCCAGCGCAGCCGCAGGCTGGTGCCGGTGCTGGTCAGGGTCTGGTCGTTGATGCCGTCGGTCGGGTAGTTGTCGTAGTCGAAGCCGTCGACCAGTTCGTTGCTACCCTTCTTGATGATGTTGGCGCGGAACAGGGTGGCGCTGCCTTCCATCTTGCGGTGGTGCACATTGAACAAGGCGCCGAAGTCCTTGCTCGGCTTGAACGACAGTTGCAGGCGCGCGGCCTTGTCGTCGTAGCCTTCCAGTTCCTGGGTGCCGGTCGAACGCGGATTGCGCACGCGGTCGTCGCGCGTCTGCGATTGCAGCGAGACGCGGGCCGCCCATTGTTCGTTCAGCGGCAGGTTGTAGGCGCCTTCCAGGTTGACGACGCCGTCGTTGCCCAGGCCGCCGCTAAAGTAACCTTCCCGCTTATTGGTCGGCTTGACCGACTCGAACTTGACCACGCCGGCCGGCGAGTTGCGCCCGAACAGCGTGCCCTGCGGGCCGCGCAGCACTTCGATCTGCTCCACGTCGAACACCGGGAAGCCTTTCAGCACCGGATTTTCCTGCACCACGTCGTCGTAGACCAGGCCGACCGGTTGCGAGGCGTTCAAGTCGAAGTCGATATTGCCCAGGCCGCGCACGTAGAAGCGCGGAAAGGAGCGGCCGAACTCGGATTCCACGTTCAGGCTCGGCGTGCGGCCCGACATGAAGCGCACGTCCTGGCCGCCGGCGGTCAATACGTCGAGTTTCTCGCCCTTCATGGTCGAGATGGCCATCGGCACGTCTTTGATGTTTTCCGAACGACGCTGCGCGGTGACGATCACCGTTTCCAGTTGGCCGGGCTGGGCCTTGGCGGCCTCCGGCGCTTCCTGGGCGATCGCCGCGTGCAGCGGGAAAGCCGCGGCCACCGCCAGCGCGATCAGCGAACGCGCGGCATGCCGGCGCGGCGGATTGTTCTCATTTGTTTTCATCATCGACCAACTCCTATGGGGGTAAACACCAGTTTCAACTCTGTACAGCGGCTCTTGGGGGGGCGCGGCGCGGGCATTCGGCGGGTCTGCCGGGATGCGCAAACGCCTCCAACACAGGCCGTTTTGACAGTTTCCGGCTTTGCAAAATGCAAAGTATTGGTCATGCTAGCAGGAAAAATATTCACTGAAAATCACAAAATGGTGCTGTTTATTTATATGTCGATCATATAAATAGCTAAATAAAATCGTATTTGTCATACATATATAGCATGATGCATAGTGACGAACCAAGTCCCTGTGCGGTTCGCATGCTTAACAAAAAGGCAGCTTGATACGCGCCGCGGAAAGCCGCGGCGGTGGCGGCGGCGGCGGCTAAAAAAAGCGCCGCGGCGCCCGCGTTTCACTCGGCGGCGCGGCGCCGGCGGCAGGCGCCAAGGAGTGCGGGACTAACAGGTATGTATACAAACCGCGGCGCGCCGCGTCCGGCGCCCGGCGTGGTGCGGTGGCAACAGCGATGCGCGCGGACGCAACAAGTTGAGCGACGCCGTTTCCACAACGGTATGCGGAAACTGTTGTGATGATGCTACAAGATTGCGATCAAGGCATGGTTGGCGCGCAAGGCTGGCGCATACGGCGGTAAAACGAGCGAATTAGCGGCTTCGTCTATAAAAAATATACAATATCGAACTTCCAGGAGCCAATTCATGAAACTTACACAACTTAGTTTGACGATCGCAGCCTTGTTTATGACGGCTAGCGCGTCCGCGGCGGACCCAAAATTGGGCATCGTGTATGACGCCGGCGGCAAGTTCGACAAGTCGTTCAACCAGTCCGCTTTCGAAGGCGCACAACGCTTCAAGAAAGAGACCAATATTTCCTTCATCGAAGTGCAGGCGTCCAGCGACACCCAGGCCGAGCAGGTGCTGCGCGGTTTGGCGCGCAAAAAACTCGATCTGATCGCATCGATCGGCTTCGCCCAGACGCAAGCCGTGCAAAAGGTCGCCAAGGAATTTCCCAACGTGAAATTCGTGCTGATCGACGGCACCGCGCCCGGCAATAACGTCAATTCCGTACTGTTCAAGGAAGAAGAAGGCTCTTATCTGGTCGGCGTGGCGGCGGCAATGGCCAGCAAGTCGAAAAAACTCGGTTTCATCGGCGGCATCGACATCCCGCTGATCCGCACCTTCGCCTGCGGCTACGCGCAAGGCGCAAAGCTCGTCAATCCGAAGGCGGAAGTGACGCAAAACATGGTCGGCACCACCTCCGGCGCCTGGAACGACCCGGCCAAGGGCGGCGAACTGGCACGCTCGCAGTTCGAGCGCGGCGTCGACGTGGTGTTCGCGGTGGCCGGCGGCAGCGGCATGGGCACGCTGCAAACGGCCAAGGAAAAAGGCAAGCTGGCGATCGGCGTCGATTCCAACCAGAACCACCTGTACCCGGGCACGATGCTGACCTCGATGGTCAAGCGCGTCGACAACGCCGTCTACGACAGTTTCATGCAAGTCAAGAACGGCACCTGGAAGGCCGGCGTCGTCAGCAAGGGTTTGAAGGAAGGCGGCGTCGACTGGGCGCTGGACGAGCACAACCGCAAGCTGATCACGCCGGAGATTGAAAAGCGCGTGCTCGGCGCCCGCAAGGACATCATTGACGGCAAGATCAAGGTCATCGACTACCGCGCCGGCAACAGCTGCCCGGTTTAAACTCACACGTCAACTCAAAGCGCGCCGCCGGGGACCACAGTCTCCGCGCGGCGCGTTTTTACCTAGTGAACATATGCAAGCAGCAGTAGAATTTCGCGGCATCTCCAAGCACTTTGGACAGGTGAAGGCGAACGCCGACGTCAGCTTCGCCATCGCCAAAGGTTCGATCCACGGCCTGGTGGGGGAGAACGGCGCCGGCAAGTCGACCTTGATGAGCATCCTGTACGGCTATTACCGGGCCGACGGCGGCGACATCCTGCTCGACGGCCAGCACCAGCCGATCCGCAACAGCCAGGAGGCGATCCGCCTGGGCATCGGCATGGTGCACCAGCACTTCATGCTGGTGGAAAATTTCACCGTGCTCGACAACGTGATGCTCGGCACCGAGGGCGGCTTCCAGCTGGCCGGCCAGCGCGCCGCCACCGAGGCCAAGCTGCGCGAGATCTGCCAGCGCTACCGGCTCGACGTCGATCCGCTGGCGAAGATCGAAGACTTGTCGGTCGGCGCCCAGCAGCGCGTCGAGATCCTCAAGCAGATCTACCGCAGCGCCAACATCCTGATCCTCGACGAGCCGACCGCCGTGCTGACGGCGCAGGAAACCGCGTCGCTGTTCGACATCCTGCGCCTGTTCAAGGAACAGGGCAAGACCATCATCCTGATCACCCACAAGTTGCAGGAAATCCTGGCCATCACCGACACCGTCACGGTGATGCGCGGCGGGCGCGTCGTCGGCGCCGTCGCCACCGCCGGCACCACCAAGGAGGAACTGGCGAACATGATGGTGGGCCGGCCGATCCAGAGCCACCTGCCGCGCGCGCCCTACCAACCGGGCGAGGTCGTGCTCGACGTAAAGAATGTGCAACTGGTCGACGCGCAGCAGGTCAAGCTGCTGGCCGACATCAACTTCAAGCTGCGCGCCGGCGAAATCGTCGCCATCGCCGGCGTGTCCGGCAACGGCCAGAGCGAGCTGATGGAAATCCTGTCGGGCATGCGCCTGCCCAGTTCGGGCGCGGCGACCTTCCTCGGCCAGGACTTGCCGTTCGCCAAACGCGGCGACGCCGACGGCCTGCCGCGCCTGTTCCGCGAACTGGGCATCGCCCACGTTCCGGAAGACCGGCTGCGCGACGGCGTCGTCAAGAATTTTTCGGTGATGCACAACACCATGCTCGGCTACCAGGACCAGCTCAGCAACCGCTGGGGCTTGTTCGACTTCAAGGCCATCGCGGCGCGCTGCGCCGAGCTGCTGACAACCTTCGACGTGCGCCCGGCCAACCCCGACCTGCGCATCGGCCTGCTATCCGGCGGCAACCAGCAAAAAGTCGTCATCGCCCGCGAAGTGCTGGCCAAGCCGACGCTGATGCTGGTCGGGCAACCGACCCGCGGCGTCGACATCGGCACCATCGAAAGCATCCACACGCAACTGCTGGCCCTGCGCGACGCCGGCGTCGCCATCTTACTGGTGTCGGTCGAACTGGAGGAGGTGCGCTCGCTGGCCGACCGCATCCTCGTCATGTGCGGCGGACGCATCACTGGAGAACTGCCCATCGAGCAATTCGATACCACCCGCATCGGCCTGTTGATGGGCGGGGGGGCATAACAATATGAACAATAACGACTTGCCACGCTGGGCGACCGCCGTCGTCCTGCCCGTTTTAAACTTGCTGTCGGCGCTGCTGGTGGCCGCCCTGGTGATCTACCTGCTGGGTGAAAACCCGGCCGTATCGCTGGGCATTCTGGTCAATAGCGCGATCATCAACCCGGAAGGCCTCAGTTACACGCTGTTCTACGCCAGCACCTTCATCTTCACCGGCCTGTCGGTGTCGGTGGCGATGCAGGCCGGCCTGTTCAACATCGGCAGCGAGGGCCAGATGTATTTCGGCGGCCTCGGCCTGACGCTGGCCATGCTGGCGTTCGACTCCAGCCTGCCGGCCTGGGCCTTGATTCCGGCGGCCATGCTGGGCGCGGCCGTGTTCGGCGCGCTATGGGCCTTCCTGCCCGGCTACCTGCAGGCGAAACGCGGCAGCCACATCGTCGTCACGACGATCATGTTCAACTTCATCGCCGCCAGCCTGATGAACTTCATCATCGTCAAATACCTGATCCCGGTCGGCGAGCAAAACACCGCCAGCCGCCTGTTCGCCGACAGCGGCGCCATGCCGCGCCTGAACACCTGGTTGCCGATGCTGGGCGACACGCCGCTCAACGTCAGCTTCCCGCTGGCCATCGTCGCGCTGGCCATTTACGGCGTCATGACGACGCGCTCGGCGTGGGGCTTCAAGCTGCGCGCCACCGGCCTGAACCAGAACGCCGCCCACTACGCCGGCGTGTCGATCAGCAAGATGATCATCGCCGTCATGCTGATCTCGGGCGCGCTGGCCGGGCTCGGCTCGGTCAACTCCATCATGGGCTCGACCCACTATCTCAGCCTGAACTTCACCGCCGGCGCCGGCTTCATCGGCATCGCCATCGCGCTGATGGGGCGCCAGCATCCGGTTGGCATCTTCCTGTCGGCGATCCTGTTCGGCGCGCTGATCCAGGGCGGCTTCGACCTGTCGCTGGAGAAACCGAACATCCCGACCGAGACCTTCATCTTCATCCAGGGTTTGATCATCCTCTTCTGCGGCGCGATGGAAAACTTGTACGCGCCGGCAATCGCGGCCATGCTCAAACGCAGCAAAGGGAGCGCAGCATGACCTTCGACGACTTCCATTTCGCCAGCATCCTGGTGTCGACCGTGCGCAACGCGCCGGTGCTGATCTTCGCCGCGATGGCCGGCCTGTTCGCCGAACGCAGCGGCGTCATCGACATCGGCCTGGAGGGCAAGATCCTGGCCAGCGCCTTCACCTCGGCGGCGGTGGCCTTCGCCACCCAGAACCCGTGGTACGGCGTGGCCGCCGGCACGCTGGTGTGCGCGCTGCTGGCCCTGCTGCAAGGCTATGTCAGCATCACGCAAAAGGGCAACCAATTGGTGGCCGGCATCGCCATCAACATCGCCATGAGCGGGCTGACCTTCGTGCTGGCGCAGTTTTACTTCCAGCAGGGCGGGCGCACGCCGGACCTGGGCCAGGCGCGCTTGTTCGACGTGGTGCTGCCCGGCACCCAGTACGTCGAAGGCATCCCCTTTGTCGGCTGGCTGTACGCCCACTTGATCGGCGGCCATTCGGCGCTGGTGTACCTGGCGTTCGCGCTGGTGCCGCTGGTGCACTGGGTGCTGTACCACAGCCGCTTCGGCCTGCGCCTGCGCGCCTGCGGCGAAAACCCGCACGCGGCCGACGCCGCCGGCGTCAGCGTCGAAAAGACGCGCTACCTGGCGATGCTCGTCGCCGGCGTGCTGTGCTCGTTCTCGGGCGCCTACCTGGCCATCGTCCAAAGCGGCTTCTTCCTGCGCGACATGTCGGCCGGCGCCGGCTACCTGGCCTTGACGGCCATGGTGTTCGGCAACTGGCGCCCGCTCTACACCTTCCTCGGCTGCCTGATGTTCGGCTTCTTCGGCGCCGTGCAGATCCAGATCGAGGGCGTCGACCTGCCCGGCATCGGCCGCATCCCCGGCTCGCTGATCCAGATGGTGCCCTACGTCGTCACCGTCATCGTGCTGGCCGGCCTGATGGCCAAGTCGGTGGCGCCGAAAGCGCTCGGCACGCCGTTCGTCAAATCGCGCTAAGCCTCGTTAGCGCGCCTGCCGGGGAACAGCGCGTTCCCCGGCCCCGCCGCCATCGGCGCGGCAACACGTCCCTCCCAACATCGTTAGTTATCGCCCGTCAATGTCCAGCAGGATTGTTCCTACGCTAACTCCATCCGTCGTCCTATTTCGGACAAGGGATGCGCGCTCTACTATGGAATCTATCCCCTCGCCTGATCAGTCAGCGAAGCTGCAACGATGCACCCGGGTGGCGGGAGACTCTGTATGCCATTTGAACTCTAACTTATTAGATCGGGAGAACACTCATGTCTTCGTCAAATCAAAGCGGTAGCAAAGGTAGCAACCAAAGCGGTAACGTGACTGTTCAGCCGCTATGCGGCAAGCGGGATAGGATTACCGTTGAAGGCCCGGAGCAGAACCTCAAGCATGCCATGGCCTTGCTTGCGTAGCG
>NZ_JBJXIB010000063.1:0-33450 GCF_046115965.1 Janthinobacterium sp. CG_23.3
GGCTACAGCCTGTGGGCGGCTCCGAAAGGCGAGGTAAAACGTGCGGTGTCGTTGAAGGCGCTGGAAACGTTCAAGCAGCGGATCAGGCAACTGACTCGGCGCTCCTGTGGGCGCAGCATGCCCGAAGTGATCGAACCGTTACGACGCTACCTGCTGGGCTGGAAAGCCTATTTCGGCTTGGCGCAAACACCAAAAGTCTGGCGTAGACTGGACGAATGGTTGCGTCATCGACTGCGAGCGATTCACCTCAAGCAATGGAAGCGCGGCACGACGATGTATCGGGAACTGCTGGCCTTGGGAGCGTCTCCGAAAGTGGCGTTGCTGGTGGCGAAGAACAGTCGCTGCTGGTGGCGCAACAGTCGCATGGCACTCAATAGTGTGCTGACGATCGCCTACTTTGACCGTCTTGGCGTGCCTCGGCTCTCATAACCTCAACTACTCGAACCGCCCGGTGCGGACCCGCATGCCGGGTGGTGTGGCAGGGGACCGGCCAGTAATTGGCCGCTCCTATGCCGATGCGCGCCGCCTTTGCAGTTTCGGGGACAGACCACGATTTCCGGGAAATATTTCCCGGAAATCGTGGTCTGTCCCCGGTGTTCCCTATAGCATCAGCACCGCGAGCAGCGACTGCACTTCGGCGGCCGACTCGGCCATGATGCTTTTCAGCGTGCCTTCGCCCATGTCGCAATCGATGGTGCGGGCCGCCTGCGGACTGGTGGCGCCGGGGCTTTCGTACAGCGGCGACTCCACCGGCGCCAGGTCGTTGGCCAGTAGCAGGGTGTCGCCCAGGGTTTCCGGCGGCAGCGCGCGAAAGCCGTACCACAAGGATTCGACCGATGCCAGCACCGCCTCCGGGATGACCAGTTTTTTCAGTACGCCGCGGCCGATCTCCTGCTCGCCGTGTTCGAGCCAGTCTTCCGGTTCGCCATCGAGGATGCCGGGGAAGTCGGGCGCGCGCGACAGCATGTAGAAGCCGCCGACCTCGTGCACGATGCCGGCGAACAGCGCCGTCTCCGGGTCGACCCGGGTGACGCGCCGGGCGATCACCTGCGCCAGCGCGGCGACGTGGGCGGTGTGCTCCCACAATTGCGCCAGCTTGACCTTGACCAGTGGATCGGTGACGGCGCTGCCGATCTGCCGCACGATCAAGGCCGCCACCAGCGATTGCAGCGTGCGCACGCCCATGCGTTGCACTGCCGCGCGCACGCTGGAGATTTCGTTGCCGGAGCGGTTGTAGGCGACCGAGTTGGCGATCGCCACGGTACGCGCGGCCAGCAGCGGGTTGGCCTGCACCAGCTTGGAGGCGGCGTCGATGTGGCAGTCGGGGTCGCTAAGCGCTTGCTGCAACTTGATCGCTGCGGTCACGCTGGTGGGGAACGTCAGCTCACCGCGGCTCGCTTGAGCGGCGATGCTTTTAAAGGCGTCGAGTCTGTTCATCGAAAAAATTATACTCCCAATATTGCTATGTAGAATTTTTTTGACGGGGACGGCGGTGTCGGGGACGCGGCAAAAACCAAGGGAAGAGCGGGGGGGCGGGATTCGTAGCTAAAGTTTTTTCTACGCCGCAGGCTATTTTTGCCAGCTAGCCGCGTCCCGGCAGGCGCTCCACCATGAACTGCCGAACAGTTCGAAAGGTGACGGACCCGCGCACGATCTGCGCTGGCGCAAGACGCTTTCCATCGGGGGCGGCTTATACTTTAAAAAATATTACTTTTTTGTAATGTTAGGCTTTTTTTCGGCCGCGCCCGGCCGTCCACCACCCAGGACTTTGCCCCCATGACACCGAACAGACTATCCGGCTTGGCCGCGCCTGCGGGCCTGAGCGGAGTGAACCGCCCCATCCGCCTGCGCCTGTGGGCCAAGGGGGGCGCGCGAGACGACCTCCTGCTCGTCAAGCGGGTCGGCGGCGTCGAGACCATCTGCGGCGGCATCGAATACCGCCTGCTGTGCGTGGCCGAGACGGCGGGCATGCCGCTCAAGCAATTCATCGCCATGCCCGCCGAACTGCAGTTCGTCACCGACACCGGCAAGCTGCGCTCGGTCTGCGGCATTGTCGACGCCGCCGTCGAGGGCGAGGCCGACGCCGGCTTGGCGACTTACCAACTGGTCGTGCGCGACGGCCTGGCCGTGATGGACAAGGGCGGCAATAGCCGCATCTTCCGCAACAAGAGCGAAGTCGAGATCACCGAAATCATCCTGGGCGAATGGCGCCGCGACAATCCGGTGCTGGCGCGCGCCTTCGACTTCCAGACCTGGCGCCTGAAATCGCACTACCCGCAGCGCGAATTCACGATGCAGTACAACGAATCGGACGCGGCCTTCCTGCGCCGGCTGTGGAAGCGCCGCGGCTTGGCCTGGTTCATCCAGCCGGGCAAGGCCACGGCGGCGGGCGACGACGACACGCCTGGGCACACGCTGGTGCTGTTCGATGACGCCATGTCGCTGGAGCAAAACGCCGCCGGCGGCGTGCGCTACCACCGCGACGACGGCACCGAGGCGCGCGATTCCGTCACCGCCTGGCACGGCGCGCGTGCTCTGGCGCCCGGCAGCGTCACGCGCCAAAGCTGGGACTACAAGACGGCGCGCAGCCGGCACGCGCGCGTGCGCGGCGGCACCGACCAGGGCGAGCTGGGCAACGAGCTGGCGGCCGGCCTCGACGACGGCCTGGTCGACGCGCCGCACGCCGGCGCCGACGAGGCCGACTACGACGCGCTGGCCGAACTGCGCATGCAGGGCCACGAATTCATCGCGAAATGCTTCCGCGCCGAGAGCGGCGTGCGCGACCTGTGCGTCGGCCAGTGGAACGCGCTGGAGGGCCACGCCGAAATCGACGCCCATCAGGCCGCGGAGCGCGAGTTCGTCGTCACCGAGCTGCGCGTTGAGGCCGAGAACAACCTGCCCAAGGCCCTCAACGACAGGGTGCAGCGCCTGTTCGCGCTGAACCGCTGGGACGCCGGCGCCGGGACCGACGCCGCCCGGGCGGCGCTGGCGGGCGCCGGCGACGAGCGCGGCTCCCGTTATACCAACCAGTTCAGCTGCGTGCGCCGCGGCGTGCCCATCGTGCCGGCCTACGACCCGCGCGTCGATTTGCCGCGCACGGCGTCGCTCAACGTGGTCGTGGTCGGCCCGCCCGGCGAATCGGTGCACTGCGACGAGCAGGGCAGGGTGAAGGTACGCTTCCCCGGCTTCCGCCCGGACGAGCGGGCCGGCTCGCCGGCGACCGCCGAGGGCGTCACCGAGCACGACTCGGCCTGGCTGCGGGTGAACGCCTCCTGGGCGGGCGCCCGCTTCGGCGCCATTTCGCTGCCGCGGGTTGGGACCATGTGCCGCGTTAGCTTCCTCGGCAACGACCCGGACAAGCCGGTCATCACCAGCGCCGTGCACGGCGGCACCACGCCGCCGCCCAGCTTCAGCCACGTCAGCCGGCTGCCGGGCGACCGCTACCTGTCGGGCATCGTCAGCCAGGAAATCGGCGGCGCCCGCTCGAACCAGCTCCGCTTCGACGACTCCCCGGGCCAGATCAGCATACAAATCGCCAGCGAGCACCGGGCCTCCGAGCTAAACCTTGGCTACCTGACCCACCCCCGGCGCGACGGCCAGGCCAAGGCGCGCGGCGACGGCTTCGAGCTCAGGACCGACGACAGCGGCAGCATCCGCACCGCCAAGTCGCTGCTGATCTCGGCCTGGAAGCGGCTTGACGCCGCCGGCGGCCAGCTCAGCAATGACGAGCACGTCGCGCTGATGCAGGACTGCCTCGACCTGTTCAAGTCGCTCGGCCAGTACGCCGCCGAGCACCAGGCGCTGGCCCAGGACCCGGCGCCCCAGGCCGAGCTTAAGGACGACGTCGGCGCCGCCGCCGGCGGCGGCAACACCAAGCCGCGGGAACCGGGCGGCAAGCCGACCCTGAGCCTGACGGCGCCGGCCGGCATCGCCGTCAGCACGCCGAAAACCATCGTCAGCTACGCCGGCGTCAACGTCGACACGGTGGCGCAGCGGCACTTGCAATTCACCAGCGGCCAGCGCTGCAACGTCAACGCAGGCAAGGGCATCTCGCTGTTCGCTCACCACGACGGCATCACGCAAATCGCCCACTACGGCAAATTCCTGATGCAGAGCCAGCACGACGAGCTGCAGATCGACTCGGCCAAAGACGTCAAGATCACCGCCGCCAAGCGCCTGATCGGCATGGCGCACGACGAGCTCACCTTAATGACCAGCGGCGGCGCCTACCTGAAGCTGTCGGGCGGCAACGTCGAACTGGGCGGGCCGGGGTCGCTGACGGTCAAAACCAACGGCCACAACTGGAACGGCCCGGCCAGCGCCAAGACCGAGCTGCCGTCGTTCGGCGAGGGCGAGCTGAGCCGCACGCCGCGGCTGCTGCGCGCCACCGACGGCCAGCCGGTCGAGGGCATGAAGCTGCACCTGGAACGCGACGGCGAGGCCGCCGCCAGCGGCCTGAGCAACGCCGCCGGCGAGGGAACCAAAATCGTCAGCGACCGCCTGCAGCAGCTCAAGGCGTTCTTCTTCGAGACGCCGCCCTGAGGCCCGCGCCGCCCACCGCGCAGCCTGACCCCGACTAAACACAGCAAAACGAGCGATACCATATGACCGACACCCCCGCCCCAGACACCGCCGCGCCCGCCGATGCCGCAGTCCCGGCCGCCAAGCCGCAAGACGACCCGAAAAACATCGTCGTGGGGATGAAATGCGGCCCCGTTTCCTTTAACGGCGAGTATCTCGACGCGCTGATGCAAATGCCGCTGCCCGGCGTCATGATTTTCGTCCACGGCGTCAACTCCGACGGCGAGTGGTACGAGCAGGCCGAAAACGGCCTGTGCGCCGGCCTCAACGAGCGCCTCAAACGCTGCGACGAGCACCTGAAGTTTCCCACCACCGAAGCGGGCCAGTTGAAGGCCGCCAAGTACATTGCCGAGCATACTGCCGACGGTTTCATCAATCCTAAGATGAACCCCGACACATTCATTCAGACAGACGATACCTACACACCCGTCATCCGCTTCCGCTGGGGCTACAAGGCCAGCGCCGAAGAGTTGCAAAAATACGGGAGGGGTATCTACCTCAATGAAAAAGATTATTGGGGCGGAGGTCCCTTCGCCAACGGCTGCACGTCGTTGCCCGACCTGTGGGGACCAGGCTTGGACACGCAACTGTTTCTATCGTTGAAGGTGCAAAGTCTGAACAGCACCAACGACCGCCAGGTTTATGACACGCCGCCCCGGCCCTATTACGTGCTGGCCGCGCTGCGGCTTGCCAAACTGGTGCAGTCGCTGCGTCAGAAGCAGGCGGACCTGCCCATCACCATCGTCTGTCACAGCCAGGGCAACATGATCGGCATGGCGGCGGCCTTCCTGGGCGACGCGCTGTACCAGGACGCCGGCGTGGCCGACACCTACGTGCTGTGCAACGCCCCCTACAGTCTGCTGGATAAAAACGACTCCGAGAATTACACGCAAGGCGGCATGAAGGACCCCGAAGGCCGGGGCGGCCGTCAAACGGGGGCGGCGCGCGCCAAAACCCTGGCCACTTTTTTCGACATCATCCGCAAGCGCAACTCGCGGCAACAAAGCGTGGCGAGCGTCGACAAGTACATGGCCAACGCGGCGCATGGCTTTACCGCCCAGAAGGACCGTTCCGCCCACGGCTACCAGGATTCGACCTACGGCCGCGTTACGCTCTACTGCAATCCGCACGACCAGGTGATCTCGTCGGTGTCCGTGCAGGGGATAGGCTGGCGCGGGCTAAGCATGGCCGAGATCAAGGCGACCGGCGGCGACGGCGTGTTCGCCCAGCGCGTGTTTTCGCAGGGCTTCATGGTCGGGCAAGCAAAGCCGGGCGAGTACCGGTATTGGGAGGACCAGCACGGCCAACCCAAGCCGAAAAGCCAGGAGTTCTGGCATCCCGAATCGCAGGCGGCCGAGTACAACGTCAGCAAGGCCGTCGACGCCAACACTTCGGTGATTGGCAAGATCGGCGCCGGCCTGATGGTGCCGTTCAAGCTCGTCAGCTTGCTCGACCTGCGCCTCAACGCGTTGCCGCCGGAAAAATGGACGATTCCCCTGGAGGCGCGCCCGCTTCCGGTCCCCTTCATGCCGGAGGCAATCATCTTCGGCAAGTCCACCACGGATTTCGACACGGACACCGACGCCCCGGGCGCGAACCGCAACAAGGACGCCAAGTACGCGGCCGGCGACCCGTACGGCGGCGCCAAGCCGGACGACAAGGACGCGCCGAAGGGCACCGGGCAGAGCGAGGCCGCGCTGCGCTACGACGACCATGCCTACCTGCGCATGCGGGCCAAGCGCGAGGGCAAGTACGAGAGCGGCGATAAGGTGACGGAGGAAGACGATCCCCACACCGCCACCGCCGAGTACACGGCTTGGCGCAACAAGACCATCAAGAACAGCATGGCCGCCAACGTCGACACCCATGCGACCGACCACTCGACCACCATGACCAACCCGATGCACGCGCAGAAGGCCTTGGCTTATGATGTGGCGCTGGGCCGCTGCACCGTGCGGGGGGACGACTTGCGCAAGCTGCGGACGGCTGCGGACTGGCGCATGCTGAAAGGGTTGGACGACGGCGATCCAAACAAAGTTTTTTTTGAATACTTCGACACCGGATGGTACAAAGGCACGTCAGTACAAAAATGGGCTAATGACAATAAAAGCGAAGGCCGCATGCCGGCAAAGATAGAGAATCGCCGCGAAAATCGCGCGCCGCCACCACGGGACACCGGCGTGGAGTACCGCCATTGAAGGCGCTGATTTCCACCCGAACCCGGCGCCTGTGCTGGACACTGCTTGCCTTTGTACTCGCCTTTGGCGTTGCGCTTTGGATGAGCTTGCGCGCCGATGCATCTGTAACGCAATCAATGACTGATGGAGAAATAATGAAACGCTTCCTTGCCTTGCCTTCGCTGCTGGCTTTTTCGGTGTTGGCCTTGCTCAGCGCCTGCGCCAGCGCGCCGCCCGTGGCGGCGGCCAACGCCGCGACACCGGCCGCCGAACCGGCCAAACCCTTCATGGCCCAGGTCGTCGGCCTGCAATGGCTCAATCCGCTGCAACGGCGCGACTATCCCACGGAATGGCAGTTGCTGTGGACCCTGGGGCTGGTGCAGCCGAACAAGGACGACGACATGGTGAAAGCGGAGCCGAAACTGTTTTCTACGCTTCAGTCGATCGGTGTGATCGCCACCAGCTCGGACACGGAAACGTTCAAGGGCTTTCATCATAAATACGTGGAGGAGCTGACGAGTATTTTCCACGACATTTACTTTGCCGATCCCCGCTATTTTTATAACGTCCACTCCGCGGAAAATAAAAAAAACTGGCGCGAGCTGGCCGGGATACATGTCGAATACGCGCTGCCCGCAGGCAAGCTTGACCCGGTGGAGGCCACCAAGTTCACGCGGGATCGGATTAATAGTAATTTTGCCATCGGTAACGTAAACTTCCCCACGTTGTGGACCCGCGCCACCCCGCCCGACGTGCGCGTGAAGATGGGCGGGGCGAACGCCGGCTTCACGTCGCTCGTGGCGGCGCTGGATTATCTGCAGGCCCACCCCAAGGAAACCGCCTGGGTCATGAACTGGGACGCGCCGAACTTCCCGAAGTCCGGGCAGATCAACGAAAACATGGTGCTGCTGGTGCTGGCCGGGCCGGACTACAACACGGAGCGCGCGCCGCTGGCGTGGCTCGGCCACCCCGCCGCCAAGGCCGTGGCCGATTTCGAAGCCAGGAAGGGCGCGCCGCCGCGCGCCGTGCAGGCCTGGAAGGCGGCGATTGAAACGGCGGCGCACAACGCCGGCAAGCAGGACGGCGACATCGGCTACGTGATCCACGACGCCCACAACACGCACCCGGACTCGTCGGAACGGATCGGCAAGCTGGCGCAGACGCTGACGGCCGAACTGGTCGAGTTCGACTTCGCCAAGCAGGCCTTCAACACGCCGGCGCTGCTGGGCGAGATGGGCGCCGGCACGGCGTTGACCAACGTCGCGCTGGGCATCGCCTACGCCAACCGCTTCGGCAAGCACGTGCTGGTGGCCGGCACCAGCGACGCCGCGCGCCCGACCGCCGTCGTGGTGGCGCCGCCGGCCAAGGCGCGCCCGATCGACCCGGACAAGCCGTGGTTCCGCGCGCGCGGCGAGAACAATGCCTTCCTGCCGTGGTGGGGCATCCGCCACGACGCCACGCCCGGTTCGCAAGGCTATTCGAAATGAGCCCGGTTGAATTGAAACCGGTGCAAGGGGCCAGGCCATGCGCGGCGTGATCCGTCTGGGCGACCCCACCAGCCACGGCGGCAAGGTGGCGTCGGCGGCGCCGAACAGCAGCGTCATGGGCGTGGCGGTGGCGCGCAAGGGCGACCGCTGCACCTGTCCGCAGCGCGGCCACGACAACTGCGTGATCGCCGAGGGCGACCCGGAGGTGCTGATCGACGGCGTGCCGGTGGCGTTCGACGGCCACCAGACCAGTTGCGGCGCCAAGCTGGTATCGACCATGCCATCGAGCGGGCGCGGCTGACCGTGGGCGCCAAGACAGCCGCGCGCCGCGCGCGGGGGGCGGCCCCCGTTTCCGCCGCGCCAAACCCGGAGGCGGAGTCGACCAGCGCCGCGCGCGCGCCCGACCTCGTCGGCATTTTCCGGCGACACCATCCCGACCGGGGCGGCTACTACCTGCATGTCTCGCTTCAGCGGCAGGGGAAAATATTCCAGAAATACTTCAACGAGAGACGCAACGGCGGCGAGCAGGCGACGCTAACGCTGGCGCGCGCTTGGCGCGACGGCGTCATCGCCGCGTACCCGGCCATGCCGCTGGGGCAATTTTGCGGCATTGTTCGCATTAACAACACCTCCGGCGTGAGCGGCGTCTCCCGCGCCGTCAAGGGCCGGCGCCGCAAGGACGGCGGCGTGCTGGAACGCGCCTACTGGTGCGCCCGCGTTCCGCTCGCCGCCGGCCGATACCGTTACCGCAGCTTTTCGGTCGCCGTCTACGGCGAGGACGGCGCCTGGCAACGCGCCGTCGACGCCCGCCTGCGGGGGCTGGCCGAGCTGGACGGCATCCTCTACAAGGCCGACCGGCAGATACGGCCGGCCAGCACGGCGGCCGACTTCGCGCTGCTCGACGCCCGCCTGCGCGCGCCGGAGGAACGGCGCCAACAACGGGCGGACGCGCGCCAGGCCCGGCTGCAAAGCGTCGAGCAGCGCGCCGCCCAACGGCTGGCGCTGGCCCAGGCGGCCGAGGACGCCGCGCTCGCGGGCGGCGGCGAGCCTTATATCGGGCGCTATACGAACGCGAACGGCGTCGACCGCTATTGGCGGGTCAGCATGGTCCGCCAAGGCAGCCGCCACAGGAAGACCTTCTCCGACTCGGTTCACGGCGGCGCCGCGCCGGCGCTGCTGGCGGCCAAGGCGTGGCGCGACCAACTCTTCCTCGCGCTGCCGGTGGAAAACAAGGCGAGCAGGGCCGCGCGCGTCAACGCCGCCAACACCAGTGGCGTCGCGGGCGTGAACCGCGCGCGGACGCTGCGCAATGGCGAGGCGTGGGACGCCTGGGTCGCGCATGGTCCGAAGGTGAAGGGACTGCCGAGCCGCAGCAAAAAATTCTCGGTGGCGAAATACGGCGAGGAACGGGCCTTCGCCTTGGCAGTGGAGGCGCGGGCGGCGTTTGTGGCCGAATTTTCCGGCACAGCGTATTGGCACCACCGCAGCGCCAGGAAAATGCGCCGGGCCCTCGATCCGGCGCCGCCCGCCGCTGCAGCCGGGGAGGCTGCGGCCACGCCTCCCAACCAAGGGCGGAGAGCCGGAACGGCGTAACCCGACAACGTTGGCCTGGAGCAGGGCGTCCGGCTTCGGCCAGCATCGTCGGATTACGCTAGCCTCGGCGGCCCCCGCATCCGACCTAAGGTTGACGCTGCCAGTTTACGCCGACGGAGGTGATGGCAGTGTCGATATCGCTTATCAGGCGGCTTCGCTGAAGATGGCGTCGCAACCGTCCTGGGTCGAATCGGTGTCTTGCAATTCGTCGACCAGGCCAAGGTCGAACAATTCCTCGATCGCGTTCATGAAGCTGTTGTGCTTGGTCGCGCCGATCAGGCGGTAGATCTCACCGGCCTCGTTGCGCACGCCGATGATCAGTTTTTCCTGGCGTACCAGGTCCGGTGTGCTGGCATTGAGCAGCAGGTTGCCGATGATGTGTTTGTCGAAATGTGCCGGCTTTTTGCCTTCGAGCAGTGTCGTTTTCAATCTGTTTCCTTTGCTTGGGTGTGTGGAGGTGCGTGTGGCCTTAGCCGGGGTTGCTGCTGCCCGCGACGATGAGTTCCCTGAGCCCGGACAGGGTCCGCTCCAGGCTCGTGAAATCGGTGTCGCTGAAATGCGCGAACATTTTGGCGCCTTCCGCCGTGACCTGCGGAAAGACGTCGGCGAACACCTGTTCGCCGTTGCCGGTCAGGCGCACGAAGTAGGAGCGCTTGTCGTCGACGCTGCGCTGCCGTTCGACCAAGCCTTTTTGTTCGAGCCGGTCGATGACGCCGGTGAGCGTGCCCTTCGTGATCAGGGTCTTGCGACCGAGTTCCTTGTATGCCATGCCGGGCGTGTTACCCAGCGTGGCAATGATGTCGAACTGGGCATGCGTCAGGCCGAACCGGCGTACGCGTTCGCCCGACAGGCGCTCGAAGCCTTGCATGCATTCGGCCAGCAGCCGGATACTTTTTAAATATCGTTCACCCATAGCCGTGATTATAGCCTGCGCGACCGTTCGCAATTTATTGCGTGCGCGGGTAACATAGCGTTTATCGTTGGCGTTAGACCATCACATTGAGACTCCCCACATGACCCACCAGTTCCGCGGCATCCTGGCTTTGCTCGTCGTCACCTTAGTATGGGGCACGACGTTTCCCGCGATGAAGAGCCTGACCGCCTATTTCTCGCCGATCTGGATCGTCTTCCTGCGCTTCATCCTGGCCAGCGTGCTGATGCTGCCCTTCCTGCGGGGCGCCCGGCTGAAGGACTGCCGCACCGGCGCCGCCGTCGGCGTGGTGCTGTTCTTCTGCTATGTGTTCCAGGTCGAGGGGCTGGCGCTGACCACCTCCAACCGCAACGCCTTCATCACCGGCCTGAACGTGCTGGTGGTGCCGCTGCTGGGCTATTTCGCCGGCAAGAAGCCCGAGCGCCGCATCGTCATCGCCCTGGCGCTGGCGCTGGTGGGCCTGTTCGCCCTGTGCTCCGAGGGCGGCGCCGCCTCGTGGAGCCGCGGCGACACGCTGGCGCTGCTGGCCGCGTTCGCGTTCGGCCTGTACGTCAAGATGATGGAGGGCGCCACCCGCAAAGTCGACAATCTGATGACGCTGACGGCGATGCAGATCGTCACCGTGGCGCTGTGCTCGGCGCTGTGGCTGCTGGCGCGCGAAATCCCGCGCACGCAGATCGACGTCAGCTCCGACATGCTCAACTATTGGACCTACATCGGCAACGGCGTGCGCCTGTACGCCGTCAACTTCCTCTACCTGGGCGTGCTCTGCACGGCCGGCATTATCGCGCTGCAAACCTGGGGCCAGAGCCACAGCACGGCCAACGAAGCGGCCGTGATCTACGCCTTCGAACCGGCCGCGGCGGCGTTTTTCGCCTATTTCTGGTTGGGCGAGCTGATGACTTGGCAAGCCTGGATCGGCGCCGCGCTGCTGATCGCCGGCATGATCGTGAGCCAGTGGAACACCGAGCGCCCGGCCACGGCGCTGGTGCCCGAATAACCGGCCGTTTTGCGCCGATTCGTTCCGAATTTCCATCCGAACACTTGAAAACACCGCCGATGCCGCCCAGTACGCCCGATGTCCTTCGCTAATCTTTCCCGCATCGGACTGGACAAGCCGCTGCGCATCCTGCTGGTCAACGCCGGCGCGGCCGACGCCATCACCTGGGCCGGGCTGGTGCAGCCGCTGCGCCTGTGCGCCGCGGCGCTGGGGCCGGACACCTTGCAGCTCGACGTGCGCGGCCCGGAGCAGGTCGCCGCCGAGGCGGCCGGACATTGGCACGTGGCGCTGCTGGTGGCCGACGAAACCCAGGCCGCGCCGCGCCCGGAGCTGTGCCGCGCGCTGATCGAGCGCTGCCGCGCGGCGCCGTTCTGGGGCGGCGTCGGCGCCGCCGTGCTGTGGCTGGCCGACGCCGGCGTGATGGACGGCGTGCGCATCGCGCTGCCGTGGGCGCTGTACGCCGACGCCGAGGGCCGCGCCGAGCGCGCCGTGCCGACGCCGCACTTGTTCGAACTCGACGGCGCGCACCTGACCTGCTGCGGCGGCGCCGCCAGCATCGACTTCGCGCTGACGCTGATCGACACCCTGTTCGGCGCCGACGCCCAGGCCCACGTCAAGGAGGCGCTGTGCATCGACCACGTGCGCGGCAAGGAGGAGCGCCAGCGCGTGGCGCTGCAGGCGCGCTTCGGCGTGTTGCAGCCGAAGCTGTCGGAGGCGGTCACTTTGATGGAGGCCAACATCGAGGAGCCGCTGTCGACCGACGACATCGCCAACCTGGTCGGCCTGTCGCGGCGCCAGCTGGAACGGCTGTTCAAGCAGTACCTGGGCAGCCTGCCGTCGCGCTACTACCTGGAGCTGCGCTTGCAGCGCGCCCGCCAGTTGCTGCAGGGCACGCACAATTCCATCGTGCAGGTCGGCCTGATGTGCGGCTTCTCGTCCGGCTCGCATTTTTCAACCGCTTTCGGCGCGCTGTTCGGCCACACCCCGCGCGAGGAGCGCCAGCGCAAGCTACAGCCGGGCGGCGCCGGCGGCTAGTCGCGGTCATTGCGTCCGGCGGGCAAAAGTGAAAATCCCTGTCGCAGATTCAAAAGAGTTTTGGCATCCCAGTTTTTATAATGCAGTACACGCACGGCTGCCGTAGCCGTTGAGGTACCTAACATTGAGGAATGCTTATGAACGCCAAGCTTGATTCGTCCGTCACCGATCGTCCTGTCACTAGACAAACCTTCGACGAAGTCCTGGTTCCCACCTACGCGCCAGCGGCCATGGTGCCGGTGCGCGCCGCCGGGCTGGACTTGTGGGATCAAGCCGGTAAGCAATACCTTGATTTCACCTCCGGCATCGCCGTCGCCAGCCTGGGCCATTGCGCGCCGGTACTGGTGGAAGCGCTGACCAAGCAAATGAACACCCTGTGGCACCTGGGCAACGGTTACACCAACGAGCCGGTGCTGCGCCTGGCGCTGGCCCTGACCGAGGCGACCTTCGCCGACCGCGCCTTCTTCTGCAACTCCGGCGCCGAAGCCAACGAGGCGGCCCTGAAACTGGCGCGCAAGCACGCCCACGGCAAGTTCGGCCCGACCAAGTCGCGCATCATTTCCTGCTTCAGCTCCTTCCACGGCCGCACCCTGTTCACCGTCTCGGTCGGCGGCCAGGCCAAATACACCGAAGGCTTCGAGCCGCTGCCGCAGTCGATCGACCACATCGTCTACAACGACATCGAAGCGGCGCGCGCCGCCATCGGCGACGACGTTTGCGCGGTGATCGTCGAGCCGGTGCAGGGCGAGGGCGGCGTCGTGCCGGCCGACGCCGCCTACCTGAAAGAACTGCGCGCGCTGTGCGACAAGACCGGCGCGCTGCTGATTTTCGACGAAGTCCAATGCGGCATGGGCCGCACCGGCGAGCTGTTCGCCTATATGGGCTACGGCGTCACCCCGGACATCCTGACCTCGGCCAAGGCGCTGGGCAACGGCTATCCGATCGGCGCCATGCTGACCACCAACGAACTGGCCGCCACGCTGAACGTCGGCACCCACGGCACCACCTACGGCGGCAACCCGCTGGCGGCGACGGTGGCCCTGAAGGTGTTGGAAACGATCAACACGCCGGCCTTCCTGGCGCGCGTCAAGCAAGCCAGCGTCAAGCTGGTCGCCATGCTGCAAGGCATGGTCACCGACTACCCGCAGGTGTTCGGCACCGTGCGCGGCAGCGGTTTGCTGCTGGGCCTGGTTGTTACCGACGCCTTCAAGGGCCGCGCCAAGGACATCCAGAAGGCCGCCGAAGCGCAGGGCCTGATGGTGCTGATCGCCGGCATGGACGTGGTGCGTTTTGCGCCGGCGCTGATCGTTTCGGACGAGCAGATCGCCGAAGCCGGCCGTTTGCTGCGCGCCGCCGTCGACGGTATCGTCAAGGCCGCGTAATACCGTAGAGTAGTACCGGCCCGTCGCAACCGCGGCGGGCTTGCAAGCATTTTAGGGAGTTCCCATGTATGTTGTCCGTCCGGTAGAACTTGCGGATATTGCGGCTCTGGAATCGCTGGCTGCAGTGAGCATGCCGGGTGTCCATACCCTGCCGAAAACGCGCGAGAAAATCGCCGCCTCGGTGGAGCGTTCCATCGCCTCCTTCGCCGCCCACGTCGACATCCCAAGCGAGGAGTCGTACCTGTTCGTGCTCGAAGCCGTCGCCGACAAACGCATCGTCGGCACCGCCGCGATTTTCGCCTCGGCCGGCTCGAACGGCACCTATTTTTCATTCCGCAACGACGTTATCCAACAAGTCTCGCGCGACCTGAACATCAGCCACAGCGTGCACGCGCTGACGCTGTGCTCGGAGCTGACCGCGTATTCCCAGCTGTCCGGTTTCTATGTGACCAACATGGAACAGGCCGGCCTGGAGGCGGCGCTGCTGTCGCGCGCCCGCCTGCTGTTCGCGGTGCTGGCGCCGCACCGTTTCGGCGACCGCTTTTTCGTGCCGTTGGCCGGTATCACCGACGCCGACGGCCAGTCGCCGTTCTGGGACGCGCTGGGCCGCAAGTTTTTCCAGATGGACTTCCTCGACGCCGAGCGCGTCATCGGCGGCGCCCGCAACCGCACCCTGATCGTCGAGCTGATGCCGCACTATCCGGTCTACGTGCCGCTGCTGCCGGGCGACGCCCAGGCGGCCATGGGGCAGATCCATCCGAGCGGCGAACTGGCCTTCAACCTGCTGACGGAAGAGGGCTTCGAGGCCGACGATTACATCGACATTTTCGACGGCGGCCCGATCCTCCAGGCGCACAAGAATTCGCTGCGCTCCTTTACCGGCTCGGTGACGCGCCGCGTCGTCGAGGGCGCCGCGGCGAGCCGCAGCGGCCAGAAGGTGAATTACGCGATCGCCGCCGGCGTCGAGCAGAACTTCCGCGCCGTCACCTTCTCCTGCGACGCGCTGGAGGCGGCCGACGAGGTCGGCCTGCCGAAAGAGCTGCTGGCGGCGCTGCACGTGCGCGCCGGCGACAACGTGGTCTGCGTCAGAATCTAAAGTGAGAATATTATGCTAGTTGTACGCGCAATCAACGCCTCGGACCTGGACGCCCTGTACGGCCTGGCCAGCCAGGTCGGCACCGGCATGACCACCCTCAAGCCGGACATGAAAATGCTGGGCGACCGCCTGGCGATCGCCTGCGCCTCGTTCGCCGAGACCATTCCGGTCGAGCAGCGCGACTACATGTTCGTCATGGAGGACACCGACAGCGGCCGCCTGGCCGGCGTGTGCGCCATCAAGGGCGCGGTCGGCATGGAAGAGCCGTTCTATAACTACCGCATCGGCACGCTGGTGCATTCCAGCCGCGAACTCGACGTCTTCACCCGCATGGAGACGCTGTACCTGTCGAACGACCTGACCGGCAGCACCGAGCTGTGCTCGCTGTTCCTGCACCCGGACTACCGCCAGGGCACCAACGGCAAGCTGCTGTCGAAGAGCCGCTTCCTGTTCATCGCCCAGTTCCCGCACCTGTTCACCGAAAAACTGATTGCCGAAATGCGCGGCTACCAGGCGCCGGACGGCAGCTCGCCGTTCTACGAGGGCCTGGGCCGGCACTTCTTCAAAATGAATTTCGACCACGTCGACGACTTGACCAGCCTGGGCAAGAAGTCCTTCATCGCCGAGCTGATGCCGCGCCAGCCGCTGTACGTCGCCTACCTGCCGGAAGCGGCGCAGGAAGTGATCGGCAAGGTCCACCTGAGCACCGCGCCGGCGCGCCGGCTGCTGGAGCAGGAGGGCCTGCATTTCGAGGGCTACGTCGACATTTTCGACGCCGGTCCGGTGCTGCAGGCGCGCGTCTCCGAGCTGCGCGCGATGCGCGACAGCGCGCTGGTGGTGATCGACCCGCAAGCCGGCGCCGACGCCTGTGCCAGCGTGGCCGAGACCGAACCATACCTGGTCTCGAACACCGATTTGCAGGATT
Source organism: Janthinobacterium sp. CG_23.3 (assembly GCF_046115965.1). Classification (NCBI taxonomy): domain Bacteria; kingdom Pseudomonadati; phylum Pseudomonadota; class Betaproteobacteria; order Burkholderiales; family Oxalobacteraceae; genus Janthinobacterium; species Janthinobacterium sp. CG_23.3. The sequence continues at coordinate 16,208 of NZ_JBJXIB010000063.1, forward strand.
TCCGCATGATCGTCTCGGCCGCCAACCCGGTCAACGGCAAGATCGCCCTGTCGGACGACGAACAACAACTGCTGCGCTGCGGCGCCGGCGCGCCTGTGCGCACCCTGTCACTCAACTTGAGGAAGAATCCCCATGTCTAACCCATCCAACTTCATCAACGGCGAGTGGCTCGCCGGTAGCGGCGCCGAACTGGTGACGATCGACCCGTCCAACGGCCGCCAGACCTGGTCCAGCAACGAGGCCACCGCGGCCGACGTGGCGCGGGCCTGCGCCGCCGCGCGCGCCAGCTTCGAAGGCTGGGCCATGCGTCCGCTGGCCGAGCGCATCGCCGTGTGCACGCGCTTTCGCGACCTGTTGAAGGAAGACGCCGAAGAGCTGGCGCAGCTGATCTCGGAAGAAGTCGGCAAGCCCTTGTGGGAGTCGCGCACGGAAGTGGCGACGATGGCCAACAAGGTCGACATCTCGGTGCAGTCGTACGGCGCCCGCACCGGCGAAGCGCAAAGCAAAATCGCCGACGGCGACGCGGTCCTGCGGCACCGTCCGCACGGCGTGTTCGGCGTCTTCGGCCCGTACAACTTCCCCGGCCACCTGCCCAACGGCCACATCGTGCCGGCCCTGATCGCCGGTAACACGGTGGTCTTCAAGCCGAGCGAATACGCGCCGCGCAGCGCCGTCAAGACGGTGCAATTGTGGCAGCGCGCCGGCCTGCCGGCCGGCGTCATCAACCTGGTCAACGGCGGCCGCGACACCGGCATCGCGCTGGGCCGGAGCGAACTGCTGGACGGCGTGCTCTTCACCGGCAGCTGCCAGACCGGCATCAGCCTGCACAAGCAGTTCGGCGGCCAGCCCGGCAAGATGCTGGCGCTGGAAATGGGCGGCAACAACGCGCTGGTGGTGTGGGACGTCAAAGACGTCGACGCCGCCGTGCACCACGCGATCTTCTCGGCCTTCGTCTCGGCCGGCCAGCGCTGCACCTGCGCGCGCCGCCTGGTGGTGCAGGACACACCGGCCGGCGCCGCCTTCGTCGCCCGCCTGGTCGAGGTCGCCTCCAAGCTGGGCATCGGCGCCGCCGACGCCCAGCCGCAGCCGTTCATGGGACCGGTGGTCTCGGCCGCCGTCGCCGCCCGCCTGGTGCAGGCGCAGGCCGACATGGTCGCCAAGGGCGGCAAAACGCTGCTGCAAATGCGCCACCTGGACGCCCGCAGCGGCTTCGTCTCGGCCGGTATCGTCGACGTCACCGACGCCAAGGGCATCCCGGACGAGGAATGGTTCGGTCCCCTGTTGCAGGTGGTCCGCGTGGCCGACTTCGACGCCGCCGTGAAAGTGGCCAACGCCACCGAATTCGGCCTGGCCGCCGGCCTGCTGTCGGACGACGCGGCGCTGTGGAACAGCTTCCTGCTGCGCGCCCGCGCCGGCATCGTCAACTGGAACCGCCCAACCACCGGCGCGGCCAGCACCGCGCCGTTCGGCGGCGTCGGCAAATCGGGCAACCACCGTCCTAGCGCGTACTATGCGGCCGATTACTGCGCCTACCCGGTCGCCTCGATCGAAAACAGCGTGCTGGAAATGCCGGCCAAGCTGTCGCCCGGCCTGACCTTCTAAGGAGCGCACATGCACACCGCACGCGAATACAACTTCGACGGCCTGGTCGGCCCGTCGCACAACTACGCCGGCCTGTCGTTTGGCAACGTGGCCTCGTTCAGCAACGTCAAGAGCGCCTCGAACCCGAAACAGGCGGCCCTGCAGGGCTTGGCGAAAATGCGCGCGCTGGCCGCGCGCGGCTTCGCCCAGGCGCTGTTGCCGCCGCAGGACCGGCCCAACCTGCGCCTGCTGCGCAGCCTCGGCTTCGGCGGCAGCGACGCCGACGTGCTGGCGCGCGCCTACAAGGAGTCGCCGGTGATCCTGGCCTGCGCCTACTCGGCCTCGTCGATGTGGACCGCCAACGCCGCCACCGTCAGCCCGTCGGCCGACAGCGCCGACGGCCGCGTGCATTTCACCGCCGCCAACCTGAACAACAAGCTGCACCGCTCCTTCGAGCACGCCCAGTCGGCGCGCACGCTGCGCGCGCTGTTCGGCGACGCGCGCCATTTCGCCGTGCACGACGCGCTGCCGGCGACGCCGGCCTTCGGCGACGAGGGCGCCGCCAACCACACCCGCCTGGGCGCCAGCCACGGCGCCGCCTCGGTCGAGATGTTCGTCTACGGCCGCGCCGAGTTCGACGCACTGGCGCCGGCGCCGACGCGCTACCCGGCGCGCCAGACGCTGGAAGCGTCGCAGGCGGTGGCGCGGCTGCACGGCCTGGACCCGGCGCGCACCGTCTACGTCCAGCAAAATCCCGACGTGATCGACCAGGGCGTGTTCCACAACGACGTTATCGCGGTGGGTAACGGCAACGTCTTGCTTTACCACGAGCAGGCTTTCGCCGACGAGCTGGCGAGCCTGGACCAGGTGCGCCGCGCCATGGCCGGCGCCGGCGCCGAGCTGACCGCGCTGCGGGTCGACACCGGCCAGGTGGCGGTGGCCGACGCCGTGACCAGCTATTTGTTCAACAGCCAGCTGTTGTCGAAGGACGACGGCAATATGGCCCTGGTGATTCCGCAGGAATGCCAGGAAAACCAGGCGGTGGCGCGCTACCTCGACGGCCTGGTCGCCAGCGGCGGCCCGGTCGACGAATTGATTCATTTCGACCTGCGCCAGAGTATGCGCAACGGCGGCGGGCCGGCTTGCCTGCGCCTGCGCGTGGCGCTGACCGACGCCGAGGCGGGCGCGATGCACCAGGGCGTGGTGATGACCGAGGCGCTGTACCACAAGTTGGTGGCCTGGGTCGAGAAGCACTACCGCGACCGGCTCGAGCCGAGCGATTTGGCCGATCCGGCGCTGGCGCTGGAAATCCATGTTGCACTTGAAGAATTGACGAGTATCCTGCACCTACCGGGTTTGTACGATTTGTAATGGCGTTTGATTGGCGCGTGGTCGGTCGGATTCGCGCTAAGGGCGTCATCCGACCATGCTGGCCGAAGCGAAACGCGCCGGCTCACCCGAGCTACACAACCTGGATAACTTAACGGAATAACGTATTTGGATGGGGTACCCCCTGTCTTTTGACACATTGTTGCCTCGTCGCCACAAGCAAATGCGGCAGCGATGGAATTCACATTACCGCGATGGAGATGCAAGATGAAACAAATGCCACAAGATTTGCGTACTCAAACCCTTGACCTGGTCAACGCCAGCAAGCCGGCCGCCGACAGCAGCCAGGTCGCCGCCTTGATCAGCGCCTGGCTCGGCTCCCTCGACGAGGAAGACTTGTCGGACATCGCGCCCGACAGCCTGGCGCCGGTGCTGTGGAACGGTTTCGCGCAAGCGGCCAAACGCGCCGGCAGCGCCTGCCAGATCGCGACGCTGCGCTACGCCGACGGCCGCGGTGGCATGGCGAGCGCCTTGCTGGTCCTGAACGACGACATGCCCTACCTGGTCGATTCCATCGTCATGGCGATGCGCAAGCAGCACGTCACCGTGCGCGGCGTGATGAACGCGGTGCTGTCGGTACGCCGCGATGCCGACGGCAGCGCCGTCGCGGTCGGCCAGGCCGGCGACGCCGCTGAATCCTATGTACTGTGCCTGCTGGCCGAAGACCTGGAAGCCGGCGACCTCGCCGCCCTGGTCGGCGCGCTGGAAATGGTCGCGCGCGACGCCGCCGTGGTGCGCCGCGACGCCGCCGCCATGGCCGAGCGCATCGGCGGCATCGCCGACGACGCCGCCACCCATGGCGCCGAAGGCCAGGAAGTGGCCGCCTTCCTGGAGTGGGTCAAGCACGACGGTTTTGAATTGTTCGGCTACGCCTACTACAGCGTCAAGCCGGGCGTGCGCGAACTGGAACGCGACATCCCTAGCCGCATCGGCGTGCTGCAAGACACCGGCCATCCGGTCTACGGCACCTGCCTGGCCAACATCCCGGGCGATTTCGACACGCTGGCCAAACGCAGCTCGACGCTGTCGATCGTCAAGGCCGACGTCGCCGGCACGCTGCACCGCGACCAGCACCTCGACTTCATCGGCGTGCGCCACACCGACGCGCAAGGCGCGATCCTCGGCGAGCATTGCTTCGTCGGCCTGTTCACCCGCGCCGCCACCGGCAGCCCGCTGGCCAGCCTGCCGTTCGCCCGCGGCCGCGTGGCCGAGGTGCTGAGCCTGGCCGGCGTGCGACAGCAGGGCTTCCGCGCCGAGAAGTTCCGCGAAATCCTCGACTCGCTGCCGCGCACCGAAGCGTTGGAGGCCGACCTCGATTGGCTGGCGCAGGTATGCGGCGCGGTGGTGTCGCTGTACAAGCAGCCGCGCACCAAGGTGTTCGCCCGGCGCGACGTCTACGCCCGCCACCTGAACGTGCTGGTCTACCTGCCGCGCGAGCGCTACAGCGCCAGCGTCGCCGCCGCCCTGGCCAAGGCGCTGCAAGCGAGCTCCGGCGCCACCCACGTCAGTTCGCACACCCTGGTGGCCGACGGCCCGCTGGCGCGCCTGTACCTGATCGCCCACGCCGCGCGCTATCCGCTCGACCTGGAAACCGACATCCAGCAGCCGCTGCTGGCGGTTCTGGACGGCTGGCACACCAGCTTCGCCACCCTGGCCGACGCCGTGTTCGACGCGCCGATGCGCGCCAACCTGCGCAAGCTGGGCGCCACCCTGCCGCCTGAATACGTCGCCGCGACGGCGCCGGGCGTGGCCTTCCGCGACCTCGGCACGATCCTGCGCAACGGCGACCCGACCCGGGTTGCCGCGCGCGTCGAAGCCGGCGACGTCACCACCATCCGCCTGTACTCGGTGGACCGGGTGCCGGCGCTGTCGACCATCCTGCCGGCGCTGCACAACGCCGGCGTGGCCATCGACCGCGAACAGGCTTACTCGATCAACGCCGCCGACGGCAAGCGCCACTTCGTCACCAGCCTGACGGTGGACGCCGCCAGCGCCGCCAAACTGGCGCGCCCGGCCGTCGTGCCGGTGGCGCAGGAATTGTTCGCCCAGCTGTTCAACAACGAAGCCGAAGACGGCCGCCTGAACGGGCTGGTCATCGAAGGCGGCCTGAGCACCCGCGAAGTGCAACTGGTGCGCGCCTACATGAGCTACTGGCGCCAGACCGGCAGCCGCTTCTCGGTGCGCTACATCGCCGATTGCCTGCGCAAGCAGCCGGCGCTGGTCAAGCAACTGGTGCAGGCCTTCCTGCAGCGCTTCGACCCGAGCCTGGGCGACGAGCGGCACGCCGCCGCCAAGGAGGCGTTGATCGCGCTGAAGGCCAACCTGGCCGCCGTGAACCACGCCGACACCGAGGAAATCGTCGGCGCGCTGACCGACCTGATGCTGGCGACGCTGCGCACCAACTACTTCCAGAACGGCCAGCAGGGCGACAAGATCATCTTCAAGTTCGACACCAGCACGCTGTCGCTGGTGCCGGAGCCGCGTCCCTACCGCGAAATCTTCGTCTTCTCGCGCCGCTTCGAAGGCCTGCACCTGCGCGGCGGCCCGGTCGCCCGCGGCGGCCTGCGCTGGTCCGACCGCATGGAAGACTACCGCACCGAAGTGCTCGGCCTGGTCAAGGCGCAGATGGTGAAGAACGCCGTCATCGTGCCGGCCGGCGCCAAGGGCGGCTTCGTTTGCAAGATGATGCCGAAGGACGGCGTGCGTGAAACCATCGCCGCCGAGGGCGAAGCGGTCTACCGCCTGTTCATCGCCAGCCTGCTGGAAATGACCGACAACCGCGTGCTGGGCAATATCGTCGCGCCGGCCGACACGGTCTGCTACGACGCCGCCGACCCGTACCTGGTGGTGGCCGCCGACAAGGGCACCGCGACCTTCTCCGACATCGCCAACGGCATCGCCGTCAGCCGCGGCTTCTGGCTGGGCGACGCCTTCGCCTCGGGCGGCTCGAACGGTTACGACCACAAGAAGATGGGCATCACCGCCAAGGGCGCGTTCGAAGCGGTCAAGCGCCACTTCTACGAAATGGACCACGACCTGAACACCACCCCGATCACCATGGTCGGCGTGGGCGACATGTCGGGCGACGTGTTCGGCAACGGCGTGCTGCTGTCGCGCCAACTGAAGGTGCTGGCGGCGTTCGACCACCGCCATATCTTCCTCGACCCGGCGCCGGACGTCGCGGTGTCGTTCGCCGAACGCGAGCGCATGTTCGCGCTGCCGCGCTCGACCTGGGAAGACTACGACAAGGACCTGATCTCGCAGGGCGGCGGCGTGTTCCCGCGCAACGCCCGTTCGATCGAGCTGTCGCCGCAGATCCGCGCCGCGCTCGACATCGAGGAGACCGCGCTGGCGCCGGAAGAGCTGATGCACCGCATCCTGCTGGCGCCGGTCGACCTGTTCTACAACGGCGGCATCGGCACCTACATCAAGGCGTCGACCGAGACCCACGCGCAAGTGAAGGACCGCGCCAACGACAATATCCGCGTCGACGGCAACCAGATGCGCGCCAAGGTCGTGGCCGAGGGCGGCAACCTGGGCGCGACCCAGGCCGGCCGTATTGAATTCGCGCTGTCGGGCGGGCGCATCTTCACCGATGCGATCGACAACTCGGCCGGCGTGGACTGCTCCGACCATGAAGTGAACGCGAAGATGTGGCTGGACGTGGAAATGAACGCCGGCCAGCTGACCGAGGCGGAGCGCAACCGCGTGCTCAACGACATGACCGCCGACATCGAACGTCTGGTCCTGCGCGACAACACGCTGCAAACCCACCTGCTGGTGCGCGAGCTGCAGGCGCAGACGGACAGCGCGGTGCAGGACGGCTACGCCGCCCTGATCGCCAGCCTGGAGGAAGAGGGCGCGCTGTCGCGCGAACTGGAACAACTGCCGACGGTGGCCGAACTGGCGCGCCGCAAGAGCGACGGCCGCGGCCTGACCACGCCGGAACTGGCGGTGGTCATCGCCAACGTCAAGAACCGCTTCAAGCGCATCCTGTCGGCGCTGCCGCTGACCGACGCCGGCTGGGCCGAGCCGATCCTGACACCGTACTTCCCGGCGCTGCTGGTGTCGACCCGCAGCGCGCTCGAGCACCCGCTGGCGAACGCCATCCTGGCCACCGTGCTGGCCAATGAAGCGGTCAACCGCTGCGGTCCGCTGATGCTGCGCGACTTGGCGCTCGAGCACGCGGTGGACGAGTCCGACGTCATCCTGGCGTGGGGCCAGGCCTGGTCGGCGCTGAACCTGGCGCCGGTCTTCGAGGCGCTCGACGCCGACGCCTTGAACGTGGCGCGCGCCGTCTCGATCAAGGTCGACGCGCGCACCCGCGTGCTGCAAAAAGCCATGATCGAGGGCGTGCTGTCGGTGCCCGCCGAGCAGTTGCGCAGCGCCGGCGGCGTGGCCGAGCTGACCCGTCTGTTCAGCCTGCCGGAAACCGTCGAGCGGCTGATGCCGACCGACGGCCAGACCGACGCGGACCGGACGCCGGCGCTGCGTCCGGCCTTCGCGCACGCCTGGAAAGCGGTCGACGCCATCGAGGCGGTGGCGACGTTCGTCTTCTCGGCGCTGTCGGTGACGCGGCCAAGCGACATGGACCTGGCGGCCTTCCTGCAAGTGGGGATGGCGTTGCGCAACCAGGCCGGTATCGACACGCTGGAACGCGGCCTCAAGCTGGTCCCGCAAAGCAAATCGCAGGAACAGTTGCGCAACTACGCGCAGCACACGCTGCGGCGCACCCAACAGCGACTGCTGACCAAGGTGCTGGAGCGCGCGGCCGGCGGCGGCGACGCCGGCGCGGCGGTCGAGGTGGTGACCAACACGCTGGGCCTGTCCGGCTACGCGGTGGCGAGCGACCTCGAACAAGCGATGCTGGACGTCTGGGCCCTGTCGGAAGCGACAACGGCCGTGACGGCGTAAGCATATGACGACAGCCGCAACACTGGCTGCCACCTCCGCCACCGCAGCCGCGGTGTCGGAGGCGGTGCGCGCCTTGGCCGACGCTGATTTCAGCGCCGTGGCCACCTTGTTTTCCGACGCCGGCTTCGCTGTAGCGCTGCCGGCGCCGGGTATTTTGCAAATCAAATCGACAGTCGCGCAGCAGCGCGCCAGCGTGGTGGTCTCGGTCGGCGTGCACGGCGACGAAACCGGGCCGATCGAAGTGCTGGCGCACCTGCTCGACAAGCTCTCGCGCGACGCCCGGGCGCTGGCGGTGGACCTGATGGTCTGCGTCGGCAACCTGGGCGCGATCCAGGCCGGCAAGCGTTTCATCGACGCCGACCTGAACCGCATGTTCCGGGCCGAGCGCGGTTCGCTGGCCGACGCCGTCGAGGCGCAGCGGGCCGACGTGCTGATCGCCGCCACCGACGCCTTCTTCCAGGGCGCCGGGGCGGCGCGCTGGCACCTCGACTTGCACACCGCGATCAGGCCGTCGGTCTACCCGACCTTCGCCATCGTGCCCGACTTGATCGCCGACGACGCCAAGGCGGCGCTGGTGGACTGGCTGGGGCAGGCGGCGATTGGCGCCATCATCATGAATCCGCAGTCGGCCGGCACCTACAGCTACTACTCGGCCGAGCACTGCGGCGCCGCCGCCAGCACGGTCGAACTGGGCCGGGTCGGCACCCTGGGGCAGAACGATCTGAGCCTGTTCGACGACGTCTCGCAGGCGCTCGACGGCCTGCTGCGCGGCGCCGCGCCGGCGCCGGCGAAGGCCGCGCCGCACGTCTTCAAGGTGGCGCAGGAAATCATCAAACTGAGCGACGACTTCCGCATGGCCTTCGACCGCAACACGCAGAACTTCACCTCGCTGCCGGGCGCTACCGTCATCGCCAGCGACGGCGACACCGTCTACACCGTCCGGCACGCCGAAGAACTGGTGGTGTTCCCCAACCCCGACGTGCGGGTCGGCCTGCGCGCCGGCCTGATGGTGGTGCGCGTCGCCTGAATTGGCCCGGTTGGCGGCGGCGTTGCAAGCAAGCGCCTAAACCCGGGCTCGGGCTGTTTGCCAATAATCGGCGTTGATCCGCCGGCGATCGCGGATAGAATGGCTGCATGAGCGACGATAAACAGATTGAGCAGTGGAACGCGGTGGCCGGCGCCGACATCGAAGTGGTGCGCGCGCGCATGGGCGTGTGCGGCCTGGGCGGCCACTTCCACGACCGCTGGTCGATCGGACTGATCCTGCGCGGCGCGTGCCGCTTCAACAGCGGCGTGCGGCAATACCGGGTCACGCCGGCCGACCTCTTCATTATTCCGCCGTACGAGGTACACCACTGCGGCGCCGCCAGCGACGACGTGGTGTACCAGGTCATGTATCTGGGCGACGCGACGCTGGCGGCGCTGGCGCCGCACCTGAAGCGTTGCGTCGAGGGTAGCCACCTGCGCACCAGGCAGTTGCCGGCGGCGCTGATCGCCCGCTTGCTGCAAGTGACCGGCGAGGACGGCGACGCGGCGGCGCTGCGCGACAGCCTGCGGCGGGCCGACGCGTTCTTCCGCGGCGCCGCGCTGGCGCATCCGGCGCCGGCCCCGCATCCGCTGCAACAGGCGCTGCACCAAAGCTGGGGCGAGGCGATCGACCTCGGCGCCGTCGAGCACAGCACCGTGTATAGCCGCTGGCACGGCGTGCGCACCTTCCAAAAGCAGATCGGGCTGTCGCCGCGGCTGTACCTGCGCCAGTTGCGGGCGCTGAAGGCGCGCTATCTGCTACAGCAGGGCAAGCCGCTGGCCGAGGTGGCGCACGCCTTGCACTTCGCCGACCAGGCGCATTTTTCGCGGGTGTTCAAGGGCGTGTTCGGCGTCTCGCCCGGCAAGTTGCAGCGCGTCATGCGCGGGCGCGCCGACGCGCAGGCGAATGCCTCAAGCGCCGGCTGATGCGCGGCGCCCGGCGCGGCCGTGCAGCGTCCTGAATTGAAGCGGACTCATACCTAGCTTTTCCTTGAACACGGCGCCGAGGTGGGACTGGTGCGCGAAGCCGCAGTCGGCGGCGATGGCGGCGACCGAGTCCGCGCTTGAGCGCAGTTGCGCGCGGGCGCGTTGCAGCCGGCGCTCGGTGATGTAGGCGTGCGGGGTGGCGCCGACGGCGCTGGAGAAGCTGCGCAGGAAGCGCAGCGGCGGCATCTGTGCGACGCGCGCCAGCTGCTCCAGGCCCAGCGGGCCATTCATAACGAGCGCGGCGTCGATGTATTCCAGCACGCGCGCATGCCGCGTGCGCTCCAGCGCATAGGCGCCGGGCGTGCGCTGTGGCAGCTTCAGGCGCGCCACGCTGTGCTCCAGCAGCAGCGCGACGTGTTGTTCGACGAGCAGGGCGCTCGCCTGCGGCGCCAGCAGCATGCGGCGCAGCTGCGCGCCCAGCAGCATGGCCCGCCGGTCGCCATGCAGCACCACGCGCGGCCGCTCCAGCGGGGTCTCCGGCGGCAGGCCGACGGCGTCGCGGGCGACGTGCACGGCCAGGTATTCGCCGCCGTGCGCCGACTCGGAAAAAATCTCCACGTTCGGCGCAGCGTAGGCCAGGTCGCCCGGCCAGGCGTCGAAGTCGCGGCGGCGCTCGCCGTCGATGCCGTGCACGCCCCGTTGCCGCTCGAACGCCAGGCCCAGTACGCACAGCGGCGACTGGTCGCGCACCGAGTACGGCGCCGACGCATACAACTCCACGTTCGCCCAACCGAAGTCCAGCCTCATCGCGCCACGCTCCGCATGAAATTTCTTGATAGCCCGGAAAAACACATCCAATTATAGTGGCCTAAGTGGACGGGTCGTTCCGGCCCCGGAGTTTATTTGTTACGAGGAGAGTATGTTGAAAACCATAGGCCTGATCGGCGGCATGAGCTGGGAATCGACCATTCCGTATTACCGTCAAATCAACCAGACCGTCAAGGAACATCTGGGCGGGCTGCACTCCGCCAAGATCATCTTGTACAGCGTCGATTTCCACGAGGTCGAGCAATTGCAGCGCGCCGGAAATTGGGACGCCGCCGGCGAGGTGATGGCCGCCGCCGCGCGCGCGCTGGCGCTGGCCGGCGCCGACTTCCTGGTGCTGTGTACCAACACCATGCACAAGGTCGCCCCGGCCATCGAGGCCGCCGTTGGCATTCCCTTGCTACATATTGCCGACCCGACCGCCGCCGCGATCAAGCAAGCCGGGTACTCAACGGTCGGCTTGCTGGGTACGCGCTTTACGATGGAGCAGGATTTTTACCGCGAGAGGTTGCGCCAGCGCCACTGTTTGCAAGTGCTCACTCCCGACAAGGGCGGGCGTGACGTCGTACACCGGATCATTTATGAGGAGCTGTGCCTGGGCCAGGTGGTGCCGGCGTCGCGCGAGGCGTATCGCCGGGTTATGGCCCAGCTCGCCGTGCAGGGGGCGCAGGCGATTATTCTCGGTTGTACGGAAATTTCGCTGCTGCTCGACCAGGGGGACTCGGCGGTGCCTTTGTTCGACAGCACCGCGATCCACGCCCGCGCCGCCGCCGAGTGGGCGCTTACAGCAACAGGCTGAAGACGGACAACAGCAGCAACAGCGCCATGGCCCGGTTGAAGCGCCGGGCCAGGACCGGGTTGTCGAGACAATTCCTGGCGCTGGCGCCCAGCAGCGCCCAGGCGCCGGTCGAGCCAAAGCAGATCAGCAAGAACAACAGGGTCATGCCGGCCACGCTGGCCTGGTAGGCCGCGCCGGGCACGGTGTAGGTCGACACGCCGGCGGCGGAAACGATCCAGGCCTTCGGGTTGAGCCATTGCGCCAGCGCGCCGTCCCAGAACGAGGGCGGCCGCGCCAGCCGGACGTCGGCGCCGTCACCCGAGGCCAGGAACAATTTATAGGCCAGGTAGCACAGGAACAGGCTGCCGCCTATTTTGAGTGCGGCGAGTAGCCACGGCGCGGCCCGCAGCAACTCGCCCAAGCCCATGCCGACGGCCAGCATCAGCAAGGAAAAGCCCAGCGCCGCGCCGGTGATTTGCGGCAGCGTGCGGCGCATGCCAAAGTTCATGCCGGACGACACCGCGACGATGTTGACCGGCCCCGGCGAGGCCGAGCACACCAGGGCGAAAAGCGCGACCGGCAGCCACATCGCTTGCAGGGTGTCTAGTTCAACGGGGGACAGGCTCATGGTGTTTCCTCAAGATGGGGCGAGACTGCCAGTGTGAGGACGAGCGGCGCCGCCGTCTTGAACGCAGTTGCGCTATTGCGTTTGCTTGACTGTAGTTCCCCTTACGTTAAAGTAGGGAGCAGTGACCGTCAGGCTGCAAAGATCGGTGGAATGCGTTTGTTGGTGTGACGCCGAGGTTTGCACCTTATACGTTACACTCGTCCGCGACGCGTTCAACCAACAGGAGTTTGTCCCATGGCTTTATCGATGTATCAAGCGTCCATTCCGGTGTTTTTGCGTGGCCTGGCCGTGCTGTCGACCTTGCTGGACAAGGCGCAGGCGCATGCCGAAGAGCATGGCGTCCTGCCAGAGGTGTTGCTGGGCGCGCGCTTGGCGCCGGACATGCTGCCGTTGACGGCCCAGGTGCAGCGCGCCAGCGATACGTCGAAATTGTCGGTGCAGCGTTTGAGCGGCGTGGCCGCGCCCAAGTTCGAGGACAGCGAGGTGTCGTTTCAGCAATTGCAGGAGCGTATCGCCAGTACCGTGGCCTACCTGAACGGCGTCGGCGCGGCGCAGCTGGAACTGAGCGAGGAGCGCGCCATTTCGCTGGACTTCGGCTCGTTCCAGCCGACGTTCAAGGGCGACGCGTATTTGCTGACGTACGCGCTACCGAATTTCTTCTTTCACGTCGCGACCGCGCACGGCATCCTGCGCAACAACGAGGTACCGGTCGGCAAACTCGATTATCTGGGCCCTTACGAGTAAGCCCGGTAAGCCGCGGCGATGTAGCCGTTAGCGTTGCGGTTCCGGCTGTTTCTGGATTTGTTTTTGGGCTTCGTTGCCCAGCATGCCGCCGCCGATCACGCCGGCGATCGTCGCCAGGGCCTTGCCGCGTCCGCCGCCAACCTGGTTGCCGAGCAAGCCGCCGATGACGGCGCCGGTGCCGATGCCGATGTAATTGGTTTGCGCCGGCGCCGGTTGCTGTTGCGGCTGCTGGTAAGGACGCTGCTCGGCCTGTTGATACGAGCGCTGCTCGTCCTGCTGATACGCACGCTGCTCGTCCCGCTGATACGAACGCTCGTCGTACTGCTGCCTGTGCTGCGGCGCCTGCGCCACGTGAGTGGTGCGGGTGGCGTGGGGGGTGGGGGGGGTGTGGGTGGCGTGGGTGGTGTGGCGCACGCGCGGCTTGTGCGCGACCGGCTCCGGGGCCGGCTCGGCGGCGGCGGGCTTAGGCGCGCTCGCTGCCAGGACCGCCAGCGGCGCCGCGGCCGGGGTCGCCGCCAGGCTGACGTCGCTCTGTTTGGCCTCGCCGTGAGAGTTCGGCAGCAGTCCGGCAATCGCCGCCGCGCCAACCAGGCTGAGGACGGTGATCGAAATCGCGGCGCCGGCCATCAAAGGGTGGATGCGGCCGGTGGTTTGAATGGGTGCGCTGGTCATGGTGGTCTCCTTGAATTCGTTTGCGTAATCGATGTGTTGAGATTAACGCTCTCGCCCCCACAGAGATAGCCGTTGGCTTGTATCAAAAGTAAGCAGGTGTAAGCCGGCCCCCGCCGCGCCGGCCTGCGCCGGCCCGCTTTACACGTCGAGCGCGTCGGGGCCGAAGACTTCGCGGTGCAGGCGCTGCACCGGCACGCCGGCGGCCAGCAGGTCTTGCCATTGCGCGCGCATGAAGCCGACCGGGCCGCACATGTACACATTCGTTTCGCCGCGCGGCCAGGCCGGCAGGCGCGCCACGTCCATCCGGCCCGACGCCGGGTCCGACTCGTAGAAGTTGACCACTTGCAGGTTCGGCATGACGGCCAGGGCAGCGGCGACGTCGGCCTGGTGCGCGTGGTGCGCGGCGTCGCGCGCGGCGTGGGCGAAGACCACCGGGCGGCCCGGGTTCACCTTGGCGATGTGGTTCAGCGCGGCGATCATCGGCGTGATGCCGACGCCGGCCGACAGCAGCACCAGCGGCTCGGACGACTCGGTGTCGGGCGCGAAGTCGCCGAACGGGTGGCTGACCTGCAGTACGCTGCCGACTTCGACGTGCTGGTGCAGCCAGTTCGACACTTCGCCGTCCGGACCGGCGTCGTTGGCGCGCTCGCGCTTGACCGAGATGCGCAGCGGCGCGCCCGGCGCGTCCGACACGCTGTACTGGCGCAGTTGGCGGCGGCCGTCGCCGAAGGTGACCGCGACGCTGACGTATTGGCCGGCGTGGAAGGCCGGCGCGGGCAGGCCGTCGGCCGGCTCCAGCGTGTAGGCGCGCACGTCGGCGCCCTGCTCGGCGACGGCGAGCACGCGCATTGGCCGCAACGCGCCGGGCAGGGTGCCGGAGGCCGCGTACATGGCGCGCTCGGCGTCGATGAACAGTTGCGCCAGCGAGCCGTAGGCCTCCGCCCACGCCGCCAGCAGCGCCGGCGTGGCGGCGTCGCCGAGCACTTCGGCGATGCCGCCCAGCAGATAGCGTCCGACGATCGGGTAGTGCTCCGGCGTGATGCCGAGCGACACGTGCTTGTGGACGATGCGCTGAATGACCGGCGCCAGCGCCGCCGGGTTGTCGATGTTGGCCGCGTAGGCGAACACCGCCGCCGCCAGCGATTGCTGCTGCGCGCCATTGGCCTGGTTGCCCATGTTGAACAGATTGGTCAGTTCGGGGTGGGCGGCGAACATGTTGCGATAAAAAGCCGTCGTGATGGCCACGCCGTGCTCGCGCAGGACCGGTACGCTGGCATCGATGTAGGGGCGGGACTGGGCTGAGATCATGTTGGGTTCCTAAAATGGTTTGATGGGTGCCTCGCACATTATACCTTAAAGATGTATATATTATGCCTGTTAAAGCACGCATCTGCCAAATTGCTGTGGTTATGCGCGATTTTCCACTGAATATGCAGGCTTATACGTGAACTAATACTGGCATATAGACCATAAGATAGTTCTTTTTATGGCAGCTGGTCCGGCCATGCATAACAAAAATTACTATTTCCTTGGAGAAAAGCATGTCGTTTTACGAAAAACTGAACGCCCTCAATATCGAACTGCCGGTGGTCGCCGCGCCGGTCGCCGCCTTCGTCATGTTCGTACAGAGCGGCAACACGGTGTTCTTGTCGGGCCATCTGGCCAAGCGGGACGGCAAGATCTGGGCCGGCCAGCTGGGCAAGGACGTCAGCGTCGACGAGGGTAAGCTGGCCGCGCGCGGCATCGCCGTCGAGCTGATTGCGACGCTGCAGGCGGCCTGCGGCGGCGACCTGAACCGCGTGAAGCGCATCGTCAAGGTGATGAGCCTGGTAAATTCGACGTCCGACTTCACCGACCAGCACCTGGTCACCAATGGCGCCTCGGAACTGCTGGCCGAGGTCTTCGGCGAGCACGGCAAGCACGCCCGCTCGGCCTTCGGCGTGGCGCAACTGCCGCTGGGCGCCTGCGTTGAAATCGAACTGATCGCCGAACTGGCCTAAGGCCGCAGAGCCGGCGCTGTGCGGGCGATTAGCGCAGCGGCCACACGATAAGAAGATAGGGAGACATGTCAATGAAAGCGAGTGAACAAGGCCTGCAGCGCGGCCTGGGCGAGCGCCACATCCGCCTGATGGCGCTGGGCGCGGCCATCGGCGTCGGCCTGTTTCTGGGCTCCGGCAACGCCATCAAGATGGCCGGCCCCGGCATCATGCTGTCGTACATCATCGGCGGCGCCGTGATCTTCCTGATCATGCGCGCGCTCGGCGAGATGGCGGTGCACAATCCGGTGGCGGGCTCCTTCAGCCGCTACGCGCAAGACTATATCGGCCCGCTGGCCGGCTACCTGACCGGCTGGAACTACTGGTTCCTGTGGCTGGTCACCTGCGTCGCCGAAATCACGGCGGTGGCGATCTACATGGAAGTCTGGTTCCCCGACATGCCGCGCTGGATCTGGGCGCTGGCCGCGCTGGGGACGATGGGCGCGGTCAACCTGCTGGCCGTGAAAGCCTACGGCGAGTTCGAATTCTGGTTCGCGCTGATCAAGGTCGTCACCATCGTGCTGATGATCGTCGGCGGCACCGGCATGATCCTGTTCGGCTTGGGCAACGACGGCGTCGCCATCGGTTTCTCCAACCTGTGGACGCACGGCGGCTTCTTCCCCAACGGCGCCCAGGGCGTGCTGATGTCGCTGCAAATGGTGATGTTCGCCTACCTCGGCGTCGAGATGATCGGCCTGACCGCCGGCGAGGCGGCCAATCCGAAGAAATCGATCCCCGACGCGATCAACTCGGTGTTCTGGCGCATCCTGATTTTCTACGTCGGCGCGCTGCTGGTGATCCTGTCGATCTACCCGTGGGACCAGATCGGCACCCAGGGCAGCCCCTTCGTGATGACCTTCGAGCGGCTGGGCATCAAGACCGCGGCCGGCATCATCAACTTCGTCGTGCTGACGGCCGCGCTGTCGTCGTGCAACGGCGGCATCTTCAGCACCGGGCGCATGCTGTACAACCTGGCGCAGCAGGGCCAGGCGCTGCCGATGTTCGGCCGCACCACGCCCGGCGGCGTGCCGCGCAACGCGATTTTGCTGTCGATGCTGGCGCTGCTGTTCGGTGTGCTGCTGAACTACCTGGTGCCGGAAAAGGTGTTCATGTGGGTGACCTCGATTTCGACCTTCGGCGCGGTCTGGACCTGGGGCGTGATCCTGGTCACGCAAATCAAGTTCCGCCGGTCGCTGTCGGCGCCCGAGCGCAAGGCGCTGGCCTTTCGCATGCCGTTCTGGCCGTATGGTTCGTATATCGCGCTGGCCTTCCTGGCGCTGGTGATCGGCCTGATGGCGTACTTCCCCGACACGCGGGTGGCGCTGGTGGTCGGCCCGGCCTGGCTGGTGCTGCTGACGGTGCTGTATTACGCGATGCGCCTGGCGCCGGCGGGCCGCGAGGAGCCGCCGCAGGGCTATGAGGCCGGCCTGGCGAACGGCGCGCAATTGGCGCGCGTGCCGGCGCGGCGCAAGAGGTAGCACGCTGGCGCCGGACCGCGGCAGCGCGGCTCCGGCGCGGCAAAACACCGCGGCGCAAGGCGTGTCGTGGGTCGGATCGGGGGCCGCCGAGGCGAACGCGTAATCCGACAATGTTGGCCGAAGCGATCCGCGCCGCTCCAGGCCAGCGTTGTCGGGTTACGCCCGTTGGGCTAACCCGACCTTCTATGATGAATTCCAAGTCAACTGGTTTTTCGCAAATTTATCCTATCCCTTGTTTCGGTATC
>NZ_JBJXIB010000064.1:0-32879 GCF_046115965.1 Janthinobacterium sp. CG_23.3
GGCTGGCGACGGCGTTCGACGCCGCCCTCGCGGGCGCGGCGGCGACGGCGGCGCGCGCCGCGCCAGCCGGATTACCCATAGGCCGCGTGGCGGCCGGCGTCGCCGGCAAGCCCTCGGCGCCGCCCATGCCCGGCCGGAAGGCCAGCATGCGCAGCAGGGTCATCGAAAAACCGGCGTACTCGTCGGGCGCCAGGCCCAATTCATTGCGGCCATGCACGGCGATCTGGTAATACAGTTGCACTTCCTCGGCGTCGAAGGCGGCGGCCAGACGCACGATGTCGGCGTACTCGGGCAAGTCGGCCGGCAACGCCGCCGGCACGGTTTGCGCCAGCGCGATCCGGTGCAACAAGGTGCCCAGGTCTTGCAGGGCGCCGTTGTACGACAGGCTGCGGGTGGCCATTTCGTCGGCCACGGCCAGCAAGTCGGTGCCGTCCTGGCGCGCCAGCGCGTCGAGCAGGCGGATCAGGAAAGTCTGGTCGAGCGCGCCCAGCATGCCCTGCACCGCGTCCAGCGTCACTTCGCCGGCGGCGTAGGCGATCGCCTGGTCGGTCAGCGACAGCGCGTCGCGCATCGAACCGTGCGCGCCCTGGGCCAGCAGGCGTAGCGCCGGCTGTTCGAAGGCGATGCCCTCCTGCCCCAGAATGTTGTCGAGGTGGCTGATGATGTGGCCGGGCGGCATTTGCTTCAAGTTGAACTGGAGGCAGCGCGACAGCACCGTCACCGGAATCTTTTGCGGATCGGTGGTGGCCAGGATGAACTTGACGTGCTCGGGCGGCTCCTCCAGCGTCTTCAGCATCGAATTGAAGGCGTGATTGGTGAGCATGTGCACCTCATCGATCATATACACCTTGAAACGGGCGTTGGACGGCGCGTACACGGCCTGTTCCAGCAACTGCGCCATTTCATCGACGCCGCGGTTCGACGCCGCGTCCATCTCTATATAGTCAACGAAGCGGCCGGCGTCGATCGCGGTGCAGGCTTCGCACACGCCGCAGGGCTGGGCGGTGATGCCGCCGTTGCCGTCCGGGCCGATGCAATTGAGCGATTTGGCCAGGATGCGCGACAGGGTGGTCTTGCCGACCCCGCGCGTGCCGGTGAACAAATAGGCGTGGTGCAGGCGTCCGCTATGCAGCGCGTGCGTCAAGGCGCGCACGACGTGTTCCTGGCCGACGAGCGTTTCGAAATTTTTGGGGCGGTATTTACGGGCGAGGACTTGATAGGACATGCTGGGATTTTACCGTAGATAGCGGATGGAGCGGTTAATCCTGCGCTGGCCGCGCGCAGGAGCCCTGGTGGTAGCGGCTGCAAAGAGCGAATTGTAACAAGGTGTGCCGCAATTTGGGGAAAGCAGAGGTCTCCGCTACACTTTGTTTTTTCCTTAACATTCCAAGAAAATGAAGAAAATACTCCTGGTACCATTGTTCTGCCTGCTACACGCCAGCGCCTTCGCCGAGGACCGCGAATGGATTGCGTACGCGAAACTGATCGACAAACTCAAGCTCGACAAGTTCTACGCCTCCCCCATCGGCGGGCGCGACAAGGTCACCCTGTATGCCATGTTGACGCCGAAGAACAAGGGCATCAAGCCATCCGACGTGGTGCTGACCGTGGCGCACTCGGCCGGCAAGCAGGTGCTACCCATCACGCCGGAGGGCAAACTGTTTCTGGTGCCGAACGCGGCCTGGATCAAGGAGGACGCGAAAATTTGGACCAATCTGCCGACGTCGGAAAAAGTCGGCGTCGGCTTCGGCATGGATGCGCTGGTGCCGGACGGGCGGCAATGGCGTTATAGCAGGCTGATGGGCAGCGTCGCCCAGAGCAACGAGCTGATCAAAACGCACGCGGGCTTGTTGAGCCTACTGGTGCCAACGATCAAAACGGTGGTACTGCAATTCCCCAAGCCCGCCCAGTTGACGATACAGGGAAAGAGCGGCGCCAAACTCTATAACAGCGACGCGAAGAACCAGATCAGGCTGGCGCCGGAGCTGGCGCTGCTGCAAGAAGATCCGCTGATGCTGGTGTCGGAGCGGCCAGGCGCGGCTGAACTGGATACCGAGTAAAAATAGAGGGGGGGCGAAACAGAGGTGCCGACAGAGTATTGCATGCTTGCCGGAGCAAGATTTGAGAGATCAAAAGAGGCGAGCCTGATCTGCGGCACTTATGGGTAATAGCCGTGGCTGCTTCGTTCCCGACCTGACCAGGTTAGCCATGCCACAATGCGCAGGGGCCCGCCGGGTGCAATTATAACCGAGCTTTGGGTTTTCGTGGGGCGCCGCGAACAACACCGTGCGCCCCACCTCCCCCCTACAGCCCCAGCTCCTGCCAAATGCTGTCGACGCGCGCCTTCACGGCCGGCGTCATCGCAATCGTCGTGCCCCACTCGCGGCTGGTTTCACCCGGCCACTTGTTGGTCGCGTCGATGCCCATCTTGCTGCCCAGCCCGCTCACCGGCGAGGCGAAGTCCAGATAGTCGATCGGCGTGTTGTCGACCAGCGTGGTGTCGCGGCTCGGATCGACGCGCGTCGTGATGGCCCAGATCACCTCTTTCCAGTCGCGGATGTTGACGTCCTCGTCGACGACGACAATGAACTTGGTATACATGAACTGGCGCAGGAAGCTCCACACGCCGAACATTACGCGCTTGGCGTGGCCGGCGTACTGCTTCTTGATCTGTACCACCGCCATGCGGTAGCTGCAACCTTCCGGCGGCAGGTAGAAATCGGTGATTTCGCTGAACTGCTTTTGCAGCAACGGCACAAACACCTCGTTGAGCGCCAGGCCCAGCACGGCCGGCTCGTCGGGCGGCTTGCCGGTATAGGTCGAATGGTAGATCGGGTCGCGGCGCATCGTAATGCGGTCGATGGTAAACACCGGAAACGCATCCTGCTCATTGTAATAGCCGGTATGGTCGCCGTACGGCCCCTCCAGCGCGTGTTCGTAGCCGGACGGATGGCTCTCGTCCGGGTAGATGTGGCCCTCCAGCACGATCTCGGCCGAGGCCGGCACGCGCAGGTCGCTGCCGATCGCCTTGGTCAGCTCGGTGCGGCTGCCGCGCAGCAAGCCGGCGAACTGGTATTCGGACAGGCTGTCCGGCACCGGCGTCACCGCGCCCAGGATGGTGGCCGGGTCGGCCCCCAGCGCCACGGCGACCGGATACGGCTGCCCCTTGTTTTGCAGCGCGTGCTCGCGGAAGTCGAGCGCGCCACCGCGGTGCGCCAGCCAGCGCATGATGACCTTGTTGCGCCCCAACACCTGCTGGCGGTAGATGCCCAGGTTCTGCCGCTTCTTGTTCGGCCCCTTGGTAATGGTCAGGCCCCAGGTGATCAGCGGCGCCACGTCGCCCGGCCAGCAATGTTGGATCGGCAGCTTGGCCAGGTCGACGTCGTTGCCTTCCCACACCACCTCGTGGCAGGGCGCGCCGCGCACTTCCTTCGGCGACATATCCCAGACCGCCTTGACCAGCGAACCCAGCCCCAGCAAGTCCTTGAAGCCCTTCGGCGGCTCCGGCTCCTTCAGGCGCGCCAGCACATGGCCGATATTGCGTAACTCGCCGACGTCCTCGGCGCCCATGCCCAGCGCCACCCGGCGCGGCGTGCCGAATAAATTACCCAGCACCGGCATGCTATGCCCAAGCGGCCGCTGGAACAGCAAAGCCGGCCCGCCGGCGCGCAAAGTGCGGTCGCAAACCTCGGTCATCTCTAAAAAAGGGGAAACCGGCGCCAAAATAGGCTTAAGTTCACCCATTCGTTGCAGTTGGGAAATAAAATCTCGCAAATCTGAATATTTCATGTGTTTTTAATTTTTTTTGATGGAAGGCGTTGTCGCTTCAATATCTATGCCAAGTAATTGATTTTATTGGGTTTCTGAGCAATGCAAGCAAAAAAGTAAGACATAAAAGTAATAAAGAATGAAAGTGTTAGTATTGACTTGATATAAACTGGCTTCTACAATTTGCCCTACTTGAAGAGGACACCGGTCTGCGGACCCGATTGTACGTCACTCATTCATTCACGGAGTCGGGGCTCCACATGGCATTTTAAGGAGTGTTTTCAAAAGGCGTCTGCCTTGCCCCCGAAAAAAGTTGTATTGCGACTGGTCCTATACCACAGGGAACGACCAGCTCAGGCAAGCAATGACGGCGTCTTTCGCGCGCACCACCGCGGCGACAGACGATGCTATTTCTGATGCACGGCACTGGCCAGCTACGCTGCGGTTACACGCGGCGCGGGGACCCTTTTTCGCGACATTTCAGGGGAATTCTAATGACTAATCGTTTCACCGAAGCATCTATGCATGCTTCAAAGATGGCGCGCCAACCACGTTTGTGGCTGTCCACCGCGCGCGTATCGGCACGCGGCCTGCTGGCCACCGCGCAACACACCTTGACCATCCTTGGCATTTCCGCAGTGGCACTGGTGGCCCTGCTACTGGCCCGGCCCGACTTGGCCAAAGAAATGAGCAAAAGCCTGTTTGCCGAACCGGCCGTCGAAACGGCCCTGGTCGTCGCGGCGCCGGCGCTGTCGGACTTGATGGAAGCGCCGGCGATTGCGGCCAGCGCCCCGGGCGCCGCCACGGCACCGCTGACGGCCGAAGAGAAAGCCCTGCTCGGCACCAAGAAGCAGCAGCAATTCGTCACCTCCTGGCTCTCCAAGCGCTACCGCGTGGCCGGCGACGCCGCCAACATGCTCGTTTCCACCGCCTACCTGACGGCGCGCGAGATCAAACTCGACCCGCTGCTGATCCTGGCCGTGATGGCGATTGAATCGGGCCTGAACCCGTTCGCCGAAAGCCCGGTCGGCGCGCAAGGCTTGATGCAGGTGATGTCGAAGATCCACCACGCCAAGTTCGAGGAAATGGGCGGCGTGCAGGCGGCGCTCAATCCGGTGGCCAACATCCGTGTCGGCTCGCTGATCCTAAAAGACTACGTGACCCGCGGCGGCTCGGTGGAAGCTGGCCTGAAAACCTATGTCGGCGCGGCAGCCTTTGCCACCGACGACGGCTACGGCTCGCGCGTACTGGCCGAGTACAACCGCCTCAAGCAAGTCTCGACCGGTAAAAAAGTGCCGACCACATCGTCGCCCGTGATGGTCGCCGCCGCGCCGGCCGCCTCGCCAGCGGCCCCGAGCGTCGACAAAGCCACCACCGCGCTGCTGCAGCAAGACGACTTGGCGGGCCTGTAAAGCGTCCCCTATATATATACACGCCAACAAGGCGGACGGTCCTCGCGGACCGCCCGCTTTTTTCGTTGCGGGCCGGCTGTCATTTTCAGAAGGCGACTGCACAGATTTTCAGGAGCTAATTGCACAGCGCTGATGACCAGCCACGGCTTACTAGCTGCTGCCGAAGCACTTCGTGCGCTGCTATCTATTTGATGTGCGTAAGGCGACCTACGCGTGGAGGTATTGGCGTTTCGCCAGGAGGGTTGATGTTCACTACGCTGACGGTTGACGTCGTCTTAAGCTCGTATGGGACACGTACGTCCTGCCCCCTGAAGTCCTTCGTATTGCGCGTGATAATAGTCAGCTTCTTGACATCGGCTGTTGCCTGAATGATTGCGTCTGGCAATCCGATTTTCGGCCCTAGACGGCGGCGCTCGGACATGATGGCTGCTGCGGCCTGCATGATTTCGGGGTCGATCTCGATGATCTCGAACCCGAAGTCCGCCATGAATTCGTCGAAACGCGGCACGTCAGTCACATCAGCTCCACCATACAATTCCATCCAGGTGATCACGCTGATGGCTGGATTGTCCCAGTGTGCCAATTCAGTTAGCGCTTCCGCGTAGCCTTTGCTCCAGTCGATCAGGATATTGGTGTCAAAAAGAACTAGCAGCCTGTCGGACTTGAGCCGACGCACTGGCGCCGGATTCTTGATTTGCACAAAAAATAGGCAGAGTGCGGCGATTTTTGAAGGTTTTTGAGGGTTTGCCGGGCAATTTCCCTATTTATCCAAATTTTGGACGTAGTGCTGCCATTCGTTTCAAATTCCACGCCAAACAAACCAAGCTCCATTCGCCGTATACCAACTCCAAACCGCGCAGCGAGAACTGACGGAATCCCATCACCGATTTGATGATGCCAAAGACTGGTTCGATGGTTTGCTTGCGCAGTGCGTACTGTGCACGCCCGGCCTTGGTTTTGAGCGTGTGCGCCATGGTCTGTACGACGCCGGCGTCAGCGGCCAGTGGCGCCGGTTCGCTGTGGCGTTCGCGCCAGTCTGGATGGTGCTGGTCGCGCGCCACGGCGATCAGAGGCGTCACATTCGCATCCGCGCAGGCGACGATGTTTCTTTCACTGCAGTATCCTGTGTCGGCGAGCAGGCATTTCGGCATGCCCACGACCGCCGACTGCGCCTCCACGAGCTCCAGCATCGGGACCACTTGTTCCTTGTCGTTGGGCGCCTGCGTCACGCGCGTTGCAATGACCAGCATCGTGGCGACGTCGGCTGCGGCTTGCGTGTTGTAGCATTGTTCGAAACCGCCGCCCGAGACTGGCATGATGCGCGACTCCTCGTCCGTCAGATTGATCTGGTCGCTCGCTTTCGGTCCCGGCTCGGGCGCCTTGGGTGGCTTGCCTCCCAGCTTCTTACCGGCTTCTTTTTCCTTGGCCGCGCGGCGCGCCATCTTCTCTTCGTAGTCTGCCTTCTCGCGCTGAAAGCGCTCTTCGGCGCGCGCGGCGATCTTGCGCTTGGCGTCGTCCATCACCGCCAAGCGGTCTTCGCGCCGCCTGATTTCCTCGGGCAGGCTGACGCCGTCAGGAACGTCAACTTGGTCGGCCTGTTCGGCCAGGGCCAGCAGTTCCTGCACTTCCGCCTTGAGCTGCACTTCCAATTTTTCGATGTGAC
The DNA here is from genome assembly GCF_046115965.1 of Janthinobacterium sp. CG_23.3. NCBI lineage: Bacteria > Pseudomonadati > Pseudomonadota > Betaproteobacteria > Burkholderiales > Oxalobacteraceae > Janthinobacterium > Janthinobacterium sp. CG_23.3. The sequence goes on from NZ_JBJXIB010000064.1 coordinate 6,844, forward strand.
CGTGCGACAGGGCGCTGTGGCGCGAGGCGTTGGCATGGATCTTGGTGCCGTCCAGGCTAATCGTGCCCAATTTGAGCAAATGCATTTCCTTGGCCAGCTCGAGCACCTGCATGAACACGCCCACTACCTCGGCAAGAAAGCGCCGCCGGAACGTGGCCAGCGTGTCATGGTCGGGATGGCTGCCGGCTGCAATGTAGCGGAACGCGACCGAGTCGTAGGTCGCGCGTTCAAGTTTTCGGCTCGAAAATACGCCAGTGGCGTATCCATAAACCAGAATTCCCAACAGCGTCGCCGGGTGGTGGGCCCTCGACCCGCGTCCTGCATATTGCCGCGTCAGATTCGACAAATCCAGTTGATCGATCACTTCGACAACGAAGCGCGCCAGATGATCTTCGTTCAGCCAGTCCTCCAGCGAAGGCGGCATCAGATAGGCTGTGTGGCGGTCGTTAGTGATGAAGCGGGACATGGTAAAGATCCGTTGCCTGAACAGTCAATATTTTCTCATGTTCATGCAACTTCAGGGCAACAAGTCCGACAGGCTGCTAGGCCCGCCATTCAGACCTCAGTTCCCGCTGGTATTCCAATCCGTCCGCTGGGATGTCTGGACGGCGCGACCAGATACCAGCAACCTTCTTGAGCGCAGCCATGCGACGTGCTCGGCGTGCTTCGATCGTATCTTCTACAACCGATTCGGTCGTCGCAGTAGTATCAAGAACATGATGATCACCAAGTGAGTGTTTCAGGGTTGCCATAGCGCACCTCCATTTTGTGAATGTTAATGTAAGTGTAGCGCATCCACTAGCCCGTTGTCTCCCCAGCATTGGCGATATGTACGAAAATGATCGGTTACGTACAGGTTGGATTTGGATGTACTAAAAATAGGCACATACGGTATCGGACATGCCTTACAATTAGGACCCCCATTTCGTACGGATTTTTGCCATATGTCTCGCACTTTCATTTATGCAAGGGTCAGCACGATTGATCAGAACACGGACAACCAGATTCACGAGATCGAGTCCGCTGGCTTTACCGTCAACAAACGCTGGATCGTGTGCGAGAGCATCAGTGGGAGCGTCGCTGCCGCTAAGCGCCCACAGTTCGCCCGGTTGCTTGACCGCCTGGAGCCTGGCGATGTGCTGATCGTTACCAAGCTAGACAGGTTGGGCCGCAACGCCATGGATGTGCGTGCCACGGTAGAGCAGCTGGCGGCGGATTCTGTTCGTGTGCATTGTTTAGCACTCGGCGGTGTGGATCTGACAAGCGCTGCGGGCAAGATGACCATGAGCGTGCTTAGCGCGGTTGCTGAATTCGAACGCGACCTATTGATCGAGCGTACCCAGGCCGGTATCGCTCGCGCACGGGCCGAAGGAAAGGTTTTGGGTCGTCCGTCAGCGCTGACGAAAGTTCAGCAAGTCGATGCAATGGTCCGACTCGCGGCCGGTGAGTCGGTCGCCAAGGTAGCACGTGATTTTGGCACGACGCGCCAGTCCATCATGCGGGTAAGGGCCAGACATGTTTCGGTCGGTGCAACCAACTCCTGACATTCGAGCAGTCGCCTTCTAAAAACGACACCGGCAGCGCTGAAACCAAGCAAAAGCAAAGCGCCGCAGTCTGACCTTAATGCCGCTCAGTTAAGAATTTTCGTAGGTCGGGTGAGCCGGAACGGCGTATCCCGACTGGCGTCGGCAGCGGCGCGGCGTCGGATGACGCGGTCCGCTACTCCGACCTACGGAATCTTAACTGAGCGGCACTAGGGCCTGGCCCAGGGGTGCGCACTTAGTTTTACCTATCCCAACGCCGACGCCACGAAACTGCGCCATGAAAAAAGCCGCCGCGGGATCGCTCCCGCGGCGGCTTTTTGCCGCTTGCTTGGGCCGGCCAGTTGGCCGCCCGGCGTCTTAGCCGCGTTTATTGCCCGCGACTTCGTCGGCGCGGAACTGCGCCGCCAACTTGTCGAGCACGCCATTGACGTACTTGTGGCCGTCGATACCGCCGAAAGACTTGGCCAGCTCGACCGCTTCGTTGATGACGACGCGGTAAGGAATTTCCGTGTTGTTCTTCAGCTCGAACGCGCCGATCAGCAGGATGCCGTGCTCGATCGGCGACAATTCGGTGAGTTTGCGGTCGATCAGCGGCGCGACGCTGTCGCGCAGGGCGACCGAGTCCTTGATGGTGCCGTACAACAGCACGCTGAAATGGTCGCCGTCGGCCTTGTCGAAGCCGTGGGCGGCGCGAATGTTGTTCACGACGGTGGCGGCGTCTTCATTGTTAAGCAGCCACTGATACAAACCCTGCAACGCAAACTCGCGCGCGCGGTGACGCGGCGTGCGGTTCTTGCTGGGGTTGGCGAGCAAAGTTTTCTCTGTCATGATGTTTCTTACCTGTTCTTAATTACTGTGTTCACTACAAATCCGGCCTGCGGGCGAACCGCGCACGGTCCGCGCCGCATTGCTCGCTTACTCTTCTTCGCCGGCTTCCTGCAACTCTTCCAGCGCTTGCGCCAGATTCGCCATTTCCACGGCGACGCGCGCCGCTTCCGCGCCCTTGACCAGCATGCGCACTTCGGCTTGCTCGTCGTTTTCCGTCGTCAACACCGCGTTGGCGATCGGGATGCCGAAATCCAGGCCGACCCGGGTAATGCCCGCGCCCGACTCGTTCGACACCAGTTCGAAATGGTAGGTCTCGCCGCGGATGATCGCGCCCAGCGCGATCAAGGCGTCGAACTGCTGGGTTTCAGCCATTTTCTGCAGCACCAGCGGAATTTCCAGCGCACCCGGCACGGTGACGTGCAACACGTCCTCGTCGGCCACGCCCAGCTTGCTCAATTCGGCCAGGCAGGCCGACAACAGGCCGTGGCCGACGACTTCGTTAAAGCGCGCCTGGACAATGCCCACGCGCAAGCCGTCGCCGGCGAAATTTGTTTCGTATGTTCCTACTGCCATGTCAAACCTCTTCTATATTTGGAATAGATACTGTCTTATTGTCCGTTCGGCTTGGCTTGAAAACCCACCACTTCCAGATCGAAACCCGTCATCGACGGCATTTTGCGCGGACTGGCCAGCAGCTGCATCTTGCCCACGCCCAAGTCCCGCAGGATTTGCGCGCCGATACCATAGCTGCGCAGGTCCATACTGGCCGCGCGGCCCTTCGGTTTCACTTCCGGCGTGTCGAGGGCGGCGAACTGGGCGAACAGCTCGTTGGCCGATTCCCCGCAGTTGAGCAACACCATCACGCCGCGCTCGGAAGCCTTGATCGCCGCCAGCGACGCCGACACGTTCCACGAATGGGTGGTGGCCTCGGTTTCCAGCAGGTCGAGCACCGACACCGGCTCGTGCACGCGCACCAGCGCTTCCAGGCCGGGGGCCAGGTCGCCGTGCACCAGCGCCAGATGGGCCGAGCCGCTCGGCTTGTCGCGGAAGGCGATCAGGCGGAACTCGCCGTGCGCGGTCTGGATCGGCCGCTCGGCAATGCGGTCGACCAGGGACTCGTTTTGGTTGCGGTAATGGATCAGGTCGGCAATGGTGCCGATTTTCAAATTGTGCTGTTCAGCAAACTCCAGCAAGTCCGGCAGGCGCGCCATGGTACCGTCGTCCTTCATGATCTCGCAGATCACCGAGGCCGGCGTCAGGCCGGCCATCGCCGTCAGGTCGCAACCGGCTTCGGTGTGGCCGGCGCGCATCAGCACGCCGCCCTTTTGCGCTTTCAGCGGGAAAATATGGCCGGGCTGCACGATGTCGCTCGGCTGGGTGTCCTTGGCCACGGCCACCTGGATGGTCTTGGCGCGGTCGGCCGCCGAGATGCCGGTGGTAACGCCCTCGGCCGCTTCGATCGACACCGTGAAATTGGTGCCGTAGGCGGTGCCGTTGCGCGACGTCATCATCGACAGGTTGAGCTTGTCGCAGCGCTCTTCGGTCAGCGTCAGGCAGACCAGGCCGCGCGCGTGCTTGATCATGAAATTGATCGCCTCGGGCGTGACGAAATCGGCGGCGAGCACCAGGTCGCCCTCGTTTTCCCGATCCTCTTCATCGACCAGAATAACCATGCGGCCGGCGCGCAGTTCGGCGACGATTTCTTCGGTGCTGGAAATTGACATTTTTAATCCTTGGTTACGAAACCGCTTGAAGCGAAGTCCGTCGAGTGCTTCTCGAATTTTCGCGATTTTTCTATAACCTGCTATTTTAAAGGATTTAACGCATCCAAACTGGAATTAACGCTCGGTTGGCGCCGCCGGCGCCGGAATCGGCCGCCGCGCCCGGCCCATGGCGCACGGCCGCCGGGGCACGCCCTCTTACCTGCCGAGCGACAGCATACGCTCGACATAGCGGGCGATCAGGTCGATTTCCAGATTCACCTTCGAGCCGACGCCGAGGTTTTTCAGCGTCGTCATGGCGATGGTGTGCGGAATCAAGTTGATCGAAAAACGGCAGCCCCGCGCCGCGCCGGCGCCCAGGTCCTCGACCCGGTTCACCGTCAACGAGACGCCGTTGACGACCACCGAGCCTTTAAAGGCCAGGAACTTCGCCAGCTCCCGCGGCGCTTCGATGACCAATTCCCACGATTCGCCGACCGCCTCGAACTTGTGCACCAGGCCCAGGCCGTCGACGTGGCCGGACACCAGGTGGCCGCCCAGGCGCTCGGCCAGGGTCAGGGCTTTTTCGAGGTTGACCTCGGTGGTGGTGTCCAGGCCGACGGTGCAGTTCAGGCTTTCGCGCGAGACGTCGACGACAAAGCTGGTGGCGTCCTTCTCGACCACGGTCATGCAGGCGCCGTTGATGGCGATCGAGTCGCCCAGCGCGACGTCGGCCAGCGGCAGGCCGCCGGCGTCGATGTGCAGGCGCACGCCCGCGTCCAGGCCGCCGTCGAGCGGCTGCACCGAGCTAATTTTTCCAACGGCGGCAACAATTCCTGTAAACATGCGATACCAATCTTAAAGTGGGTTAAAGCGGGCAAGGATACGCAAATCGTCGCCGACTTGCTTGACTTCGTGAAATTTCAACTGTTGCTTGCGATCCAGCTCGGTCAGGGCCGGCAGCGCAAACATGCCCTGGGCGTCGCCGATCAGGCACGGCGCCAGGTACACCAGCAATTCGTCGACGCAGCCCGCGCGGATCAGCGAGCCGTTCAGCTTGGAGCCGGCTTCGACGTGCAATTCGTTGATCTGGCGCCGGCCCAACTCGTCCATCAACTGCGCCAAGTCGACTTTGCCGGCGGCGTTCGGCAGCAGGATCACCTCGTTGCCGGCGGCGTGCAGCGATGCCTGCTTTGCCGGGTCGGCCACAGCCGCGACGATCCAGGTGCCGCCGCCGTCGAGCACGCGCGCCGCCGCATCGATTTCCAGGCGGCTGTCGACGACGATGCGGCGCGGCTGGCGCGGTGTATCGACCGCGCGCACCGTCAATTGCGGATTGTCGGCCTTGACGGTGCCGATGCCGGTCAGGATCGCGCAGGTGCGCGCGCGCCAAGCGTGGCCGTCGGCGCGCGCCGCCGCTCCGGTAATCCATTGGCTGCGGCCGTTGTGCAGCGCCGTCATGCCGTCCAGGCTGGCCGCCGCCTTCAGCCGCACCCACGGCCGGCCGCGCCGCATGCGCGAAAAGAAGCCGATGTTCAACTCATACGCCTGCTCGGCCAGCATGCCGGTGCTGACGGCGATGCCGGCCGCTGCCAGCTTGGCCAAGCCCTGCCCCGCCACCAGCGGGTTGGGGTCGGTCATCGCGGCGACCACGCGGCCCAAGCCGGCGCGCACCAGCGCGTCCGAGCATGGCGGCGTGCGGCCGTGGTGGTTGCAGGGTTCCAGCGTGACGTAGGCGGTGGCGCCGCGCACGTCGTGGCCGCGCGCGGCGGCGTCGGCCAGCGCCTGCACTTCGGCGTGGGCCTGGCCGGCCGGCTGGGTAACGCCGGCGCCGATCACCAGGCCGTCCTTGACGATCACGCAGCCGATGCGCGGATTCGGCGAGGTGGCGTAAAGCCCCTTGGCGGCCCATTCCAGCGCAAGCTGCATGCCGTCTAAATCGTTGAGTATTTGCACGAGTGTCTTATATATGTATTGATGGCTAAAGGGTTTTGAATATCGCAACGTCGAAGCCGCCTGGCTTAACGCCCCCCAACGTCAGTGCCCGGCCACGCCGGCGCAGGTGTCCCGCTCGACGTCGGGATCGCAGACCCGCACCCGTCCCAACATATTAATTTTAATGTTGCGCGTGCGCGCGCCCAGCACCACCGACAGGCTGCCCCAGCGCGCGGTCATGCTGTTGCCAGCGCTGCAACTCCGTCCATCAGCATTATATGCAATATATAAGGGCGGCTGGGGCGATGAAAACCCCGCGCTGATCATTATGCCGGCCGCGACCGGTCCATGCCGCAAGATCAGTTCGTCGCCCCGGTCCAGGTTCTTACTGCCGTTTTTGTCGACGAACACGGCCCAGCCGCGCCGCCAGTCGCGGCCCATGGAGTCGAGCGGCGCCAACATGACGCGGCCGCCGCGCGCGCTCGCCTCGGAGCGGGTCAGGTCGATGGCCGCGAACAGGTCTGCGACCGTCGTGCGCAGCCGCTGGCGCGCGATCATGTCGTGCATCGACGGCATGCCCGCCGCCAGCAACACGGTGGCGATCGCCAGCACCACCATCAATTCGGCCAAGGTGGCGCCGCGGTACTCGCCGCCCCTCATGGCCAGCAACGCGGCGACGGACCCGACGCGCTTTTGTCGCCCGTGCTGGTCAGCGTCAGCGTTTGGCAGGCGGCGTCGGCGAAACGGGCGTCCACCTTGTCGGTGCCGGGCACGGCGTCCAGTTTCACGCATTGCGCAATGGTGTCGTCGACGCAGGCGGTGGCGCGGATTTCGTAGGCGCTCGCCACCGCCGCGCCCTGGCCCGACCACCATTTGAACAATTTTTCATCCGGATCGGTCGAGGCCGACGAAAACGTCAGATAGCTGTTGTTTTGGGAGTAATAGCGCTCCTGCTGCTGCATCAGTTGCATCAGCGCCGCCTGCGCTTCGGCCCGCTTCGCCTTGACGACGTGGTGCTGGAACGTTGGATAGGTCAGCGCCGCCAGCACGCCAACGATCACCAGGACGGCGAGCAGTTCCAACAAGCTCACGCCGGCCGCGCGAACCGGCCGCGGCGGGCGCCTCATTGCCCGCCCCCATCGCCGTCGCCATCCCCGGACCCATCCCCCGGCTCGCCGGCGGGCGGTTCATACTTGCGGTGAAAACGCTGTAGCACCTCGCGGCCGGCGCGCGCGCCGAAGCCGACCGCCGTGACCCGGTAAATATAGCGGGGAGGCGGCGCGCCGCCCTGCGCTTGCCGGGGATCGGGCAGCAATTCGATGATGTAGCGCGGTCGCCGGAACGGTAGCAAGCCCTCGCCGGCCACCATCTGCGCGCCGGTGAATTTCCCGTACGGCACCGAACGCGCCGTCGCCGCGTCGTCGTCGAAATCGACGCTCTGCCACAGCGGCGTCTCGCCCTCGGCCGGGCGCAGGCACAGGCCGTGCCCGGCGCCGGCCGCGGCGCTGGCGCAACCGGCGGCAAAGCCCTGCGCGCTGCCGGGTGCGAACATGGCGCCGCGAGCGGATGCCCCGCCCGCCCCCTCAATGTCGTTTTCCGCGTCCATCAATGCCTCCTCCGCCGCCTGTAGGGCGGTCAACCGGTCGCGCTCGCCGCGCGCCGCCTTCTCGCCCTGCAAGGCCAATTGCGCCGCCGAGACGCCCATCAACATCACCGCGACCAGCACGCACAGCGCCAGCAACAGCACCATGCCGTCCTCGCCGCCCCTTGCACGCCCGCGTACCGTCGCCGCCATGGCCTAGGCCGGCCGGTTGCGTAGCGTGATCGTCGTCACCAGGACGCGCCGCGCCCGTCCGCGCTGCGCCGGCGGCAGGCGGGCCTCGTCGATGCGCACGCCGGCGTCGGCGCCGCCGTAGGCGTCGGCGTAGGCCTTGCCAAACAAGTCGAATTGCGCCGTCCCGCCCCGCGGCCCGGAACCGCGCGCGCCGTGCAGCAGCAATGCAATCTGGATGCTGACCACGCGCTTCCAGCGGGTCCGGGCGTTCTTGTCGCGTTCCTTTGCGGCGGCGTCGGCGCCGTCCAGCGCCAGCGCCGCGTCCAGGGCGTCGATTGTGCTGGCGTTGACGTACTGGTTGACCGCGCCGTCGGCCGGCTCGTCGGTGTCGATCCCGTACAGGACCTGGAAGGTGTCGACGCCGCGCACGATGGCGTCGGCGCCCCAGCTGCTTTCGCCGCGGTATTTACAGCGCAACTCGGCCTCGCCGCCGGCGTCGGTGGCGACATAGAAAATGCTCCAGCCGCGCTCGGCCTCGGAATCGGCCGCGCCGACGCCGAAGCCGGCGCAATTGATCACCGAGCCATCGCCGCCGCTGCCCGAGCCGGCGCCGAAATAGCGCAGCGACAGCACGTCGCTGCCGTTGACGGCGCCGGCCAGCGGCGCCTCGATGCCGTCGCTGCCGCGGCTGACGCTGCGCGCGTCGAGGCCGCCGACGCTGGCGCTGTCCGCGGGGCGGGCGCCGGCCGGCGCGTCGGCGCCGGCGCCGACGCCGTTGGCGAAGATGGTCTGGCGCACCGCCCGGCCGATGATGTCGAGCGCGTAGCGGGCGCTGTCGTTCAGGCGCGCCGCCTCGACCTGGTTCAGGTAACTGGCGCTGGAGGCCAGCAACACGACGCTGGCGGTCAACGCCAGCAACGCGCCCAGCGCCAACGCCACCAGCAGCTCAACCACGCCAAAGCCGCGCGCCCGCGTCGGCGCCGCCGCGCCGCGCCGGCTCATGGCGCCGTTCCCGCCAGTACCAGCGCGACGGCCGGCGCCTCCCGGCCGGCGTCGCGCTGCAGCGGCCGGCCGTCGGGATGTTTGCCGCGCCAGCCGAGCTTGATGACGACGGGCGCCCCGGCGGCGCCGTCGCAGTCCCAGCTGGCGCCCTCGCGCGCGGCGTTCCAGCGGCGCGCGTCGCGGCAAATCACCAGCCGGCCGCCGGGCAGCGCCAGGCGTATTTGCCGCTTCAGCTCGTAGATGTCGGCGGCGGCCAGTTGCGCGCCGCTGCACGACTGCGCCGCAAAGCACCATTGCGCCGGCGCCGCCGGCGCGCCTTCGGCCAGCACGTCGTAGCGCAGGTTTAGATAGGGGTTCTCGGCGTCGGGCTGGCGCATCAGCACGGCGTTGGCGCGCATTCGCTCGGCCATGCCGGCGCCCAGTTGCAGCGCGTTCGACAGCAACGCCGACTGGTGCCGGGTACGCAACGCGCTTAGTTGCATGGCGCTGCCGCCGACCACGCCAAGCGCCAGCACCAACACCGCGACCAGCACTTCGATCATCGTAAAGCCCACGCTCTTGCCTGCTTGCATGGCTGCCTCCGCCTCGCTGAAAGGGCCGCACCGCCGCCGGGTGCGCAATTACACGTTAGCAGCGCACCCGGCCGGGGGCGTGACAATACGCAAGCGCCGCGCACAAACGCGGCCATCGACGGGAAATGACTGGGGGAAGATTGACAAACAGGATTGCAAAAAAGAACAACTTGGTGGCGGGAATGATTGCGACGGGGCGGCAACGGAGGCGCGGCGCTGCGCCGCCCGCGCCAGCCTCAGGACTTGCGCGGCTTGCGTTCGTGGCCGACTTCGGCGATGGCTTGCTGAAACTCGGCCAGGTCCTCGAAGTTCTTGTACACCGACGCAAAACGGATATAGGCGATCTTGTCGAGCGCCTTCAATTCCTGCATCACCAGTTCGCCGATATAGCCGGAATCGACTTCGCGCTGTCCGCTGGTGAGCAACTTCTCTTCGATCGACGCGATCGCGGTGTCGACGGCGGCTGCCGCGACGGGGCGTTTGCGCAAGGCCAGCATCAGGCTGCCGCGCAGTTTGGCTGCGGCGTATTCCGTCCGGCTGCCATTTTTTTTGACCACGACGGGCATCACAAGTTCAATCCGCTCGTAGGTGGTAAAGCGCTTGTCGCACTTGGCGCAACGGCGGCGCCGGCGGATCGCGTCGCCCTCCTCCGATACGCGCGTATCGAGAACCTGGGTCTCGTCGTGATGACAGAAGGGACATTTCATGGAGGCAGATGACGCGTGAGGAAACTTGTTTCAACAGATGGAACACGGGCGCGCGCCGGTTGAATGGCGCGCGCCCGCGATACTGATACTAACTACAACTAGCTTGCCGCACGATCAGGCATAGACCGGATGGGCGTCGGCCAGCACCTTGACGGCCGCTTTGACGCGCTCGATGGTGGCGGCGTCGTGCGGATTGTCGAGCACGTCGGCGATCAGGTGGCCGACCTGGATCGCGTCGGCTTCGTTGAAGCCGCGCGTGGTCATGGCCGGGCTGCCCAGGCGGATGCCCGAGGTGACGAACGGTTTTTGCGGGTCGTTCGGGATGCCGTTCTTGTTGCAGGTGATGTGGGCGCTGCCCAGAATCGCCTCGGCTTCCTTGCCGGTCAGGTTCTTGGCGCGCAGGTCAACCAGCATCACGTGCGATTCGGTCCCGCCGGAAACGATGCGCAGGCCGCGCGCGATCAGCGCCTTGGCCAGGGCGTCGGCGTTTTTCACCACTTGGGTCTGGTAGGCAACGAATTCCGGGCTCAGCGCCTCCTTGAACGCCACCGCCTTGGCGGCGATCACGTGCATCAGCGGGCCACCCTGGATGCCGGGGAAAATCGCCGAATTGATGGCTTTCTCGTGCTCGGCCTTCATCAGGATGATGCCGCCGCGCGGGCCGCGCAGCGATTTATGCGTGGTCGAGGTGACGAAGTCGGCGTGCGGCACCGGGTTCGGGTACAGGCCGGCGGCGATCAGGCCGGCGTAATGCGCCATGTCGACCATGAAATACGCGCCGACGTCCTTGGCCACCTTGGCGAAGCGCTCGAAGTCGATTTTTTTCGAAAACGCCGAGGCGCCGGCGATGATCAGCTTGGGCTTGCGTTCGTGCGCCAAGCGCTCCATCGCCTCGTAGTCGATGTCCTCTTCGGCGGTCAGGCCGTAGGAGACGACGTCGAACCACTTGCCGGACATGTTCAGCGGCATGCCGTGGGTCAGGTGGCCGCCTTCGGCCAGCGACATGCCCATGATCAGGTCGCCCGGCTTCAACATGGCGAAAAACACGCCCTGGTTGGCCTGCGAGCCGGAGTTCGGCTGCACGTTGGCGCATTCGGCGCCGAAGAGTTTCTTGACGCGGTCGATCGCCAGTTGCTCGGCGACGTCGACGAATTCGCAACCGCCGTAATAGCGCTTGCCCGGATACCCTTCGGCGTACTTGTTCGTCAGCTGGGAGCCTTGCGCCTCCATCACGGCCGGCGACGTGTAGTTCTCCGACGCGATCAACTCGATATGGTCGTGCTGGCGGGTGTTTTCCTTCTGGATGACGGCCCACAATTCAGGGTCGACGTTGGCGAGGTTGTGATCTTTTGCGAACATGTAAAAACTCCAATCGATAAGAGTGACTGTACTGCCAATGTTGGATCGAATGAGGGAAGCCGTGTTAACGGAAAGGCAGCCTCTTCGTGCAATGCCATCGTGGGCTGCCCAGGCGAACGGCGGATGAAATCTCACGTTTCCCGGTGGATGCCCACCTTTCGCCGATGCAGCGATGGCCCCCGGGGGCCATCGTGCCGACTTTTCGCCAGTCACGTGAGACGTAATGGAAGCCAAATTGTAAGGTAAGTGCTTGATTTGGGCAAGGAAACCGCTGCAAAGCTTGCAACAGGCGGTCGCGCCGCGGCGGCGCCGCCGGCGGCGGCGCGGTTTCGGCTACAATTTTGCCAGCCCACCCACCTTTATCTTCCATTAAGGAATCATCATGATCGTCTTCATCACCGGCGCCAGCGCCGGTTTCGGCGCCGCCATGGCGCGCACCTTCGTCAAGGGCGGCCACCGGGTCGTTATCAGCGGCCGCCGCGCCGACCGCCTACAGGCGCTGGCCGACGAGCTGGGCGGCGCCGCCCTGCCGCTGGTGCTCGACGTCGGCGACAAGCAGGCCATCCACGCGGCGCTGGCGGCGTTGCCGCCCGACTGGCGCCAAATCGACGTGCTGATCAACAACGCCGGCCTGGCGCTGGGCACCGGCCCGGCTCACGAGGCCGCGCTGGAGGACTGGGAAACCATGATCGCCACCAACTGCACCGGCCTGGTGGCGATGACGCGGGCAGTGCTGCCGGCGATGGTGGCGCGCGGCGCCGGCCTGGTCATCAACCTCGGCTCGATCGCCGGCCACTACCCCTACCCGGGCGGCAACGTCTACGGCGCCACCAAGGCCTTCGTCGAGCAGTTCACGCTGAACCTGCGCGCCGACCTGGCCGGCAGCGGCGTGCGCGCCACCACCATCGCGCCCGGCCTGTGCGGCGGCACCGAGTTTTCCAACGTGCGCATGAAGGGCGACGACGCCGCCGCCGCCAAGATCTACGAAGGCACCGCGCCGTTGACGGCGCAGGACATCGCCGACACCGCCTACTGGATCGCCACCCTGCCGCCGCACATCAACGTCAACAACATCGAGCTGATGCCGACCTGCCAGGGCTTTTCGGCGTTCTCGATCAAACGCCAATAAGGCGCCGCCGGGACCGTCGCAAAGTTTTACTTGTGCAACTTTGATGATCGAAACGTAAGCGTTTGTTACAGCGCTTGGCGTTTCGCCACGGCTCGGCTTTACTGTGGCCGAGCTTGTGGGCGCGCCGTCCGCCGCCGCCGCGGGACGGCGCGGCTGGGCGCTCGACCGCGCCACGCCTGGCGCAAATCGCGTAGTATGTTGCTCACTCTCATTAATGATAACAAATTAACTATGCCCGCAACCTTCAACTGGAGTGTGCGCGTCTATTACGAAGACACGGACGCCGGTGGTATTGTGTATTACGCAAACTACCTGAAATTTTTCGAGCGCGCCCGCACCGAATGGCTGCGCGCCATCGACGTCGGCCAGCACGACCTGCTGCAGCGGGAAGACGCCATGTTCGTCGTCAAAAGCGTCAGCGCCGACTATCACGCGCCGGCCAAACTCGATGACGTACTACAATTGACGCTGGCCATAGAAAAACTCGGGCGCGCCTCCATCGTGTTCGTCCAGCAAGCCTGGTGCGGCGAGCGCCTGCTCAACACCGCCCGCGTCAAGGTCGGCTGCGTCGACGCGGCGCTGCGCCCGCGCGCGGTGCCGGCCGCCGTGGCGGCCAAAATGCTGGCCACCTGAGCGACGCCGGCCCGCGCCGCCCGCCCCTACGAACCCACCCAACCGAAGCCCGCCAATGAACGCAACACAAGACCTGTCCTTCCTCGCGCTGATCTCGAACGCCCACCTGATCGTGCAGCTGATCATGGCCTTGCTGCTCGGCATTTCGCTGACCAGCTGGACCTACATCTTCCGCAAGGTCTTCGCGGTGCGCGCGGCGCGCCGCCAGACGGTCGAGTTCGAACGCAGCTTCTGGGCCGGCGGCAACCTGCACGCGCTGCACCAGAGCGCCAGCGGCAACCGCACCGAAAGCGGCGCGCTGGCGCGCATCTTCGACGCCGGCATGGGCGAATTCATCAAGGGCAAGGCGTCCTACGCCAGCCGCGAGGCGCTCGACGTCGGCGCCGTGCTCGACGGCGCCCGCCGGGCCATGCGCGCCGCCTTCCAGCGCGAAATGGACGTGCTCGAATCGCACCTGGCCTTCCTGGCCTCGGTCGGCTCGGTGTCGCCCTACATCGGCCTGCTCGGTACCGTCTGGGGCATCATGAACGCCTTCCGCGGCCTGGCCAACGTCCAGCAAGCCACCCTGGCGGCGGTCGCGCCCGGCATCGCCGAGGCGCTGATCGCCACCGCCATCGGCCTGTTCGCCGCCATTCCCGCCGTCGTCGCCTACAACCGCTTCGCCCACGACATCGACCGCCTGGCGATCCGCTTCGAGAGCTTCGTCGAGGAATTCTCCAACATCTTGCAGCGCCAGTCGCGCTAAGCCGGGGGCGAGCAGATGGCATCTTTTTCCAGCAATATGCGCGGTGGCCGCGGCCGCAAGTTCAAGTCCGAGATCAACGTCGTACCCTACATCGACGTGATGCTGGTGCTGCTGATCATTTTCATGGTCATGCCCTCGTCGAACAACCCGAGCGTGGTGAACCTGCCCAACGCCGAGAAGTCGGCGCGCCCGCCCGACGACTACATCCAGGTGGTGCTGAAACCGGACGGCGCGCTGTCGATCGGCATCCAGGGCAAGGCGCAGCAGACGCCGGAGACGGCGCCCAACCGCGCCGCGCTGATGCGCAAGCTGCGCCTGTTGCACGCCGCGCACCCCGAGTTTCCGGTGATGATAGCCGGCGACAAGGAAAGCAAGTACGACGACGTGATCCAGCTGATTTCCGAAGCGAAGAAGATCGGCATCAACCGGGTCGGCCTGGCCACCAAGTAAAGACGACACCGTGCAGAACATGAACCCCGCCCACGCAGACGAGGCGCCCTACCGGGTGCCGCGCGACAAGCGCCGCTGGCCCGCGCTGGCCCTGGCGGTGGGCGTGCACGCCGGCCTGCTGTTCTTCCTGTGGATCGGCGTGAGCTGGCAAAACACCGAGCCCGTCGCCGTCGAGGCCGAGGTGTGGGACGTGCGCTCCCAGGCCGCCGCGCCGCCGGCGCCGGCGCCCGAGCCGACCCCGCCTCCGCCGCGGGCGCGGCCGGAACCGGCGCCGCCGCCGCGGCCGGCGCCCAAGGTCGCGCCGCCGCCGGTGGAGGCGCCGCCGGTGCCGCAGGCGCCCGACATCGCGCTGGAAAAGCGCAAGGAAAAGCGCAAGGCCGAGAAGGACAAGCTGGCCGAACTGGCCAAGCTGAAGGAGCAGCGCAAGCTCGACGAGCAGGAGAAGGCCGAAAAAGCCGCCGAGAAGGCCGAAAAAATCGCCAAGGCCGAGAAAGCCGAAAAGGCCGAAAAGGTCGAGAAAGCCGAGAAAGCCGCCAAGCTGGCCAAGGAAAAGAACATCGCCAAGGAGAAGGCGCTGGCCGAGCAGGACGCGGCCGAGCAAAAAGAAGCGGCCGACAAGAAGCTGGCCGACAAGCTGGCCAAGAGCAAGCGCGCCGCCGCCGAGCAGAAGGCCGCCGACGCCGTGCGCAACCTCGAGATGAGCCGCATCACCGGCGCCGTCGGCGCCGGCACCAGCGGCACGGCCGCCAAGTCGACCGCGCCGCGCAGCGACAGCGGCTACGCGGCGGCGATCACGGCCAAGATCAAGAGCAACATCGCCTACAGTGGCAACACCGACGTGCCGGGCAACCCGCGCGCCGTGTTCAAGATCGACCAGCTGCCGACCGGGGAAATTATCTCGGTGCGCAAGGTCAAAAGCAGCGGCATCCCCGCGTACGACAGCGCGGTGGAGAACGCCATTACCAAATCGTCGCCCCTGCCGAAGAAGAAGGACGGCACGGTCGAGCGTGAGGTTGACGCAGGATTCAATATGAAAGACTTGCCTTGATGACTACCATGAAAAAATTCCACTACTGGATCGTCTGCAGCGGCCTGCTGGTCGGCGCCGGCGCCGCCCACGCCCAGCTGAAGGTCGAAATCTCCGGCGTCGGCAGCAACCAGATTCCGATCGCCATCGCCGCCTTCGCCGACGAGTCGGTCGCCCCGGCGCAGATGTCGGCCATCATCAAGGCCGACCTCGAACGCAGCGGCGCCTTCAAGGTCATCGACGCCGGCGCCACCCTGTCCGAGACCAGCGAGATCAACTACGCGCAGTGGAAGGCCAAAGGCGCCGACGCGCTGGTGGTCGGCAGCGTGCAGCGCCTGGCCGACGGGCGCTTCGACGTGCGCTACAAATTGTTCGACACCATCAAGTCGGGCCAGTTGTCGGCGCTCGGCCTGGCCGCCGCGCCGCAGTTCACGCGCCTGTCGGCGCACAAGATCGCCGACGACATCTACCTGAAACTGACCGGCGCGCGCGGCGCCTTCGCCACCCGCATCGCCTACGTCACCCAGAGCGGGCGCGAATACCGCCTGGAAGTGGCCGACGCCGACGGCGAGGGCATCCAGGTGGCGCTGCGCTCGAACGAACCGATCATTTCGCCGTCGTGGGCGCCGGACGGCACCAAGGTCGCCTACGTCTCGTTCGAGAAGAAAAAACCGGTGGTCTACGTGCAAAACCTGGTCACGCGCGCGCGCACCGTCGTCGCCAACGAAAAAGGCAGCAACTCGGCGCCGTCGTGGAGCCCGGACGGCAGCCGCCTGGCGGTGGCGCTGTCGCGCGACGGCCATACCCAGGTCTACATCGTCAACGCCGACGGCAGCGGCCTGCGCCGCCTGTCCAACAGCAACGGCATCGACACCGAGCCGCAGTTCTCGGCCGACGGCGCCAGCATCTACTTCACCAGCGACCGCAGCGGCGGCCCGCAAATCTACCGCATGGGCGTGGACGGCGGCGAGGCCAAGCGCGTCACCTTCGGCGGCAACTACAACATCAGCCCGCGCATCGCCTCCGACGGCAAGACGCTGGCCTACATCTCGCGCCGCGACGGCTTCCAGCTGTACGCGCTCGACCTGGCCAGCGGCCAGGAAACGCGGCTGTCCGACAGCGGCAGCGACGAGTCGCCGAGTTTTTCGCCCAACGGCAAGTACATCATGTACGCCACCGCGGCCGGCGGACGCAAGTCGCTGGCCGTGGTGTCGGTCGACGGCAAGGTCAAGCAACGCCTGTCCACGCAAGCGGGCACTATCAAGGAGCCCACCTGGGGTCCTTTCATGAAGTAGTTTTTTACCACTAACAGGAGAATTCCATGAGTAGCTATAAAAGTTTGGCCCTGATCGTCGCCGCGGCGGCAGCCTTGTCCGCTTGCAGCACCCCCGTCAAACTGAGCGAGCCGGCGAAAGTCGTCGAACGTTCGGCCGAGCCGGCCCAGTCGAACCAGGGCGCCGACACGCGCGCCGTCGAGCCGGTCAACACCGCCTCGACCGACCCGCTGAACGACCCGCAAGGCGTGCTGGCCAAGCGCAGCGTGTACTTCGACTTCGACAGCTACATCGTGCGCGAAGCCGAACAAGCGGTGGTGTCGAACCATTCGCAGTACCTGAACAAGAACAAGACCCGCAAGATTCTGATCCAAGGCAACACGGATGACCGCGGCGGCGCCGAATACAACCTGGCGCTGGGCCAGAAACGCGCCGAAGCGGTGCGCAAGTCGCTGGGCGCGCTGGGCGTGCCGGACAGCCAGATGGAAGCGGTCTCGCTTGGCAAGGAAAAACCGAAGGCGTCCGGCAGCAACGAAGCGGCGTGGGCTGAAAACCGCCGCGCGGACATCGTTTATTAATCGGCAGGCGACCCGGCCACGGGCATAATAACGGGGCGGCGCGCGGTCAACACCGCGCCCCGCCCCGTTTGCACAACCGCTTATGAAAGCACACCGAACCATGATGACATTCTCCAAAGCCGGCCTGGCCGCGGCCGTAATGGCCGCGTTTGCCTACCTGCCGCTGCAGGCCGGCGCCGGCCTGCTTGACGACGCCGAGGCGCGCAAGGCGATCCTCGACCTGCGCACCAAGGTCGACGCCGTCACGCGCGAGCTGAACGGGCGCATCGACGGCAAGTCCGACAAGACCAGCACGCTTGAGCTAATCAACCAGCACGAGCAGACCATGCAGGAAATCGCCCGGCTGCGCGGGCAAATCGAAGTGCTGGCCAACGAGTTGTCGAACGCCCAAAAGCGCCAGAAGGATTTCTACGTCGACCTCGACGCGCGCCTGCGCAAGCTCGAACCGCGGCAGATCAGCATCGACGGCAAGGACGCGGCGGTGCAACCGTCCGAGCAAGCGTCCTACGACGCCGCCCTGCTGCTGTTCAAGGCGGGCGACTACAAGGCCGCCGCCGCCGCGCTGGACGGCTTTGTCAAGCGCTACCCGGAGTCGGGCTACGCCGCCAACGCCCAATACTGGCTGGGCAACTCCCATTACGCGCTGCGCGACTGCAAGAGCGCGATCGCGGCGCAGCAGGTGGTCGTCAAGGCCTACCCGGACAGCCCGAAGGCGGCCGACGCCATGCTCAACATGGCCAGCTGCTACGCCGAGCTGAAAGACAAGGCCAACGCCAAGAAAACCCTGGACGCGCTGGTGGCGCAATACCCCGACTCAAGCGCGGCGCAAACGGCCAAGGAACGCCTGCCGAAAAAGTAATCACGGGGTAGTGGCATGCAAAAAATGCTGCGGGGCATTTGACAGGATCGCGCCCTGCCCCTATAATCTTTCTTCTTCGGGTCGTTAGCTCAGCTGGTAGAGCAGCGGACTTTTAATCCGTTGGTCGCAGGTTCGAATCCCGCACGGCCTACCACGAATACAGTACCAAAAGAAGCTGTTTGCAGACTTCGGTTTGTAAGCATTTTTTTAGTACGACGTTTTACTGTTGTTGTTTTATCTTTTTCGGGTCGTTAGCTCAGCTGGTAGAGCAGCGGACTTTTAATCCGTTGGTCGCAGGTTCGAATCCCGCACGGCCTACCACGAATAAGTTGAAAAGAACAAGGGTTGCATGCTCTGCGTGCGGCCCTTTTCTCTTCCAGGCGTTACCGTTTTACCTTGGGTCGTTAGCTCAGCTGGTAGAGCAGCGGACTTTTAATCCGTTGGTCGCAGGTTCGAATCCCGCACGGCCTACCAAGATGCACCAGGAAGCCCACGAATTTCGGTTCGTGGGCTTTTTGCTTTCCGGCCCCTCTCGGGTCGCTGGTATATTCCACCTCGGTCGATGCGTGCAATCACACGCACTTGCCCGCGCAAATCAGTATTACCGAGGCTCTACCGAAAAATCGGAAACCAACAATAAGCGCAAACGCTCAAAATCGACGGGCTTGGTGAGGTGGTGATTGAAACCGGCATCGAATGCAAGCTGACGATCTTTTTCCTGTCCCCACCCGGTCGAAGCGATCAAGGTCATAGATGAGCCTTCGGCCGTGGTGCGCAAGCGCCTAGCTAGTTCATAGCCGTTTATATCAGGAAGTCCGATATCGAGCAAAGCGACCTGGGGCTTGAAGTCGGCGACCATGTCGAGCGCTGCTTCGGCGGTATGGGCCGCCCTAACCTTACAACCGAACAACTCCAGTGCCATCGTTATTGTTTCAGCGGCATCCTTATTGTCGTCAACGACCATGACGCGCAGGTTAGCTTGCTGCAACTCGATTTTTTCCGCGGCGACGTGGCGGCTTACCGCGTCTGAGCTTAACGGCAACTGCAAGGTGAATTCGCTTCCTCTACCTTGCCCCGCGCTGCTGGCACAAATCGTGCCGCCGTGAAGTTCGACAAGTCCCCGTACCAGCGCCAAGCCGATGCCCAATCCACCCTTGGCCCGCTCCAGGGCTGGTTCAAGTTGGGAGAACATATCGAACACACTCGCCAGCGCGTCGTTCGGGATGCCGATGCCATTGTCGCGCACCCGCACTACGACATGCTCTTGGTCGCGCTCCAGCGTAAGCTTGATCAAGCCGCCGTCGGGCGTGTATTTCGCCGCATTGGTGAGTAGATTCAGGACAATCTGGACCAGACGGGTAGCGTCCCCGTCGACAACGACAGGATGCGCGGGGAGCGAGAGTGTCAGCGTATGCCGGGCCGCCTGCATCAGCGTGGCGACATCCTGCGCGGCGCTGCGCAACAGCGCAGTCAGCTCGACCGGCTCCCGCTGCAGCTGCATGCGGCCCTGGGAGATGCGCGACACCTCCATCAAATCGTCGATCAGCCGGGTCAAATGGCGCAGCTGGCGATCGAATACCGACAGTATCCGGTCGTCGGCCACGCCGTGGAACTTCATCTTCAGGACGTCGAGCGCGCTACGCATTGGCGCAAGGGGATTGCGAAGCTCGTGCGAAAGCGTTGCCAGGAACTCGTCCTTGCGGCGGTCAGTCGCGGATAGCTGCGCATTGACCGCCTGCAGCAGCACTTCCGCCTCCTGGCGCGCCTCCAGCGCCGCTTCCGCAGTCTTACGCGCAACGAGCAGTTCTCGCTCATATTCCCGGCGATCCGATGCGATGAACAGCGCCCACTGATCCAACACGCGATCCTCGTGCTGCGAACGCATGATGTTAATCAGCATCGGCACGCGCTCGCCCAAACGGTTACGTAAATCGACTTGAATCTCGCCCACCGACCCTTTCACCTGGAGTATCGGAAGACAGTGCGTATGGTAGAACAAGCGCGCGCCGACGGGCAGCAGGTCTAGCATGCGCAGTTTGCCGGCCAGCTCGTTTTCTTCGTAACCGAGCCAGCGACATGCACTGGCATTGGCCCTCAAAATCAGGCCGTTAGAATCGGCCAGCAATAGTGCGCAAGCCGCGTGCTCAAACAGAAAGTCGCCCGATGGCAGTGCCTCGCTCATCAGGGTCAGCGCAAAGTATGCGCGAGGAAGCTCTCGATGACCCTTGAGCTCTCGGTGGGCGCGCTCATGTGTGGACAATGACCGACGTTCTCGATGACGTGCAGAGTGCTGTTCGGCAAATGACAATGCAGGTAGTCACCAACGGCGCGTGGCGCGATCAGGTCGTCGCTGCATTGAAGGATAAGCGCCGGAACCTCCGATTTAGGCACATCGGCACGATGGTCGGAGAGGAAAGTCACGCGGGCGAAGTGCTTGGCGATCTCAGGATCGTTGCGGCAAAAACTGTCCGTCAACTCCTCGCGCAGCGCAGGCTGCTCAGGCACGCCCATGATCACAGGGGCCATACTGCCAGACCAGCCCAGGTAGTTCGATTCAAGGGTACCAAGGAGTTCATCAATATCCCCGCGACTGAATCCGCCGGCGTAATCGCCATGGTTGATATAGCATGGAGAGGGCCCAACCATCACTTGCGCGAGAAACCGTTCCGGCGCCTTGATCGTCGCAAGCAGTCCGATCATGGTACTGACGGAATGGCCGACAAACACCACGGGTCCGGTCGCGCACTCTTCGAGGATCTCGAGCAAGTCATCGGCATAACCGTGCAGCGTACCGTATTTCATCCGGTCATAGGCCCCGAGGTCGGACCCGCCGCTGCCAACCAGATCAAACGAAATGGTACGAAAACGTTCACCGAAGGCGGGGGCCAGAAAACGCCACATGGTCTGATCGCAGCCGAATCCATGTGCGAACACCATGGTAGCGGCCCCGTTACCCTCGATACGAACATTATTCCTTACTAACACGGACATAGGATTTTCCAAAGAGGATGTAACTGTTGCGCGAAACGGCGATTGTAGCTTGAACCGATGGGCAACGGCGCGCACGCGACAACTTGCCTGGCAAGACGACATCGTTGCTTATTTCGCTTTCGCAGCCACTGGGAGTTTGGCCGTCAGCCGCGCCCGTTCCGCTGAATCATTATCCTCATATCAATATAGTTTAATATTCGCGGCTAGGCCGGCGACGCCGGCGCGGCAATCCTGTACAGTGCCAAACCGGCCGCCGCTGTGGCGCCCGGCAAACTTGTATAACATGGTGTCGGCGCCAGCGCGCGCGGGCACCCGTCTCCCTAAGAAAACCAACACGAGGGCAATCAGTGGCAATTCACATACTCATCAACCTGGCCGTGGCGTTGGCCGCCTGCGCCGTCCTGTTCCAGCTGCAAAGCCGGCACGCCTCGTTCACCGTGCGCGTATTCACCGGCCTGGGCCTGGGCATCGTCCTCGGCGCCGCGCTGCAACTGATCTACGGCGCCGGCGCGCCGGTAGTGGCAGGCACCAACGACTACCTCGACATCGTCGGCACCGGCTATGTCAAGCTGCTGCAGATGATCATCATGCCCTTGATCATGGTGTCGATCGTCGCCGCCGTCATCAAGCTCAAGGACGCCAACTCGCTCGGCAAGATCAGCGCCCTGACCATCGGCACACTGATGCTCACCACGCTGGTGGCGGCCGCCATCGGCATCCTGATGGCCAAGCTGTTCGGCCTGAGCGCGGTCGGCCTGACCGCCAGCGCCGCCGAGGCGGCGCGCGGCGAATACCTGCAGGGTTCGCTGGCCACGGCCAAGGCGATCTCGCTGCCGAGCATGCTGATCAGCTTCATCCCGTCCAACCCCTTCCTCGACCTGACCGGCGCGCGCAAGACCTCCACCATCGCCGTGGTCATCTTCGCGCTCTTCGTCGGCGTCGCCGCCACCGGTATCGCCGCCAAGAAACCGGCGCTGTTCGCCTCGTTCGAGCAATGCGTCAAGGTCGCCCACGCCATCGTCATGCGCATGGTCACGCTGGTGCTGCGCCTGACCCCGTACGGCGTGTTCGCGCTGATGGCGCAGGTGGTGTCGAGCTCCAGCTACGCCGACATCCTCAACCTGATCAGCTTCGTGCTGGCCTCGTACAGCGCGCTGATCCTGATGTTCGGCGTGCACCTGGCCATCATCGCCGGCGTCGGCCTGAACCCGCTGCGCTACCTGCGCAAGATCTTCCCGGTGCTGGCCTTCGCGTTCACCTCGCGCACCAGCGCCGGCTCGATCCCGATGAGCGTGCAGACCCAGACCCGGCGCCTGGGCACGCCGGAGGGCATCGCCAACTTCGCCGCCTCGTTCGGCTCGACTATCGGCCAGAACGGCTGCGCCGGCATCTACCCGGCCATGCTGGCGGTGATGATCGCCCCCACCGTCGGCGTCGACCCGTTCACCGCCGCCTTCATCCTGCCGCTGCTGGCGATCGTCATGATCGGCTCGGTCGGCGTGGCCGGCGTCGGCGGCGGCGCCACCTTCGCCGCGCTGATCGTGCTGTCGGCGATGGACCTGCCGGTGGCGCTGGCCGGCCTGTTGATCTCGATCGAACCGCTGATCGACATGGGCCGCACCGCCCTCAACGTCAGCGGCTCGATCACCGCCGGCACGCTGACCAGCCGGGTGCTGGGCCAGACCGACATGGCGCTCTTCAACAGCGACGCCGAACTCAACCTGGACGAGGCCGAACTGGCCGCGTAGGCGGCACCGCCGTGCCCTTGGCTTTTTACGCCAACGGCACGGCCGCAACCCCCTCCTTGGCGTCCGTTTGGCGCACATCAAACCCCGTTCCCAGAAGTCCCCCTCGCGCCCCGATTCCATCAACACGCCCGAACCACGGGCGCGCCGGCCAGTCTAATTTTTGCCATCGGGATGCGCTCGAACGTCGGCTGATGGCTGCGGCCCGCCGTCCGCGCGCCGCACACCAAGGAAGGAGGGGCGATATGGCTTTCAATTTATACGACTCAAAAGGTTGCGCGCTGGACCGGCAGCGCTTCACCTGGCGCGAGCTGGTGCAAAATCCGATCAGCAAACTCGACGACGACGCCTTCACGCGCGTGCGCGTCATCCTCATGAACGGCGTCGAAACCGAAGCGATCCGCTTCCAGCACATGGCCGCGCGCATGAACGCCGACCTGCGCCTGCCGCTGGCGCAAATCCGCCGCGCCGAACAGCACCAGGCCACCACCGTCAACTGGCTGCTGGGCTCGGACCACTCGCCGCTGGAAACCACCATCGCCTACGAGCAGGTGGCGATCGAGGTGACCGCCGCCGTGGCCCAGCGCGAACCGGACCCCTACCTGGCGCAGGTATACCGCTTCGGCATGCTGGAAGACTTCGACCACCTGTACCGCTATTCGGCGCTGCTGGACCGGCTCGAAGGCAAGGACGCCAACAACATCCTGCAAAGCTACACCGACATCCTGCCCGGCCGCCCGACCATGCTCGAGCACCGCGCCCCGCAAGACGACCTGCGCGACCCGTACGACCGCGCCACCGCGCTGCCGCTGACCAAAATGCACGCGCTCACCATCACCGGCGCGGAGTTCCAGACCCACGACTACTACATGAACGTCGGGCCGCTGTTTTCGGACCCGGTGGCGCGCCAGCTGTACGCCGAGATCGCCTCGATCGAGGAGCAGCACGTGACGCAGTACGAGTCGCTGCTGGACCCGTCCGAAACCTGGATGGAGCAGTGGCTGCTGCACGAGGCCAACGAGGTCTACAACTACTACAGCTGCGTGCAGCAGGAAACCAACCACCACGTGAAGGCGATCTGGGAGCGCTTCCTCGACTACGAGCTGGGCCATTTCCACATGGTCAGCGAGCTGTTCAAACAGATCGAAAAACGCGACCCGAGCGAATTGCTGCCGCCGGCGCTGCCCGAGCCGATCGCCCTCAAGAGCCACCGCGAATTCGTGCGCCAGGTGTTGGCGCAGGAGGTCGACCTGCGCGCCAACGGCAGCCGCTTCGTCGACAAGCCGCAGGAAAGCGCGCAGTCGCGCGCCTACCGCGACCAGATGAACCGCGACGGTTCGCCCAGCGAGTCGGTGGCCGCCGGCTACGCCTGGGTGCCGGGCACGGAATTGAACCGCACCGTGATTGCCGTCGACTGACGGCGCGCGGGCACATTGCGAGGACCACCACGATGACACAGACAGAACAACTCGGTATGAACCGCACCGGCATCCAGATGTCGCCGCTCGACAGCCGCGCCATGCAGGACGTCGGCGGCGCCGGGCCGGACGCTTTTTTCGACGACTCCGGCATCGCCAACCTGCGCAACGACTACATCGTCAACGCCGACCTGCTCGGCTCGGTGCCGCTGCCGGCCACGCTGAAGGGCGTGGCCAAGGCCGGCGTCGCCGCGCTCAAGGGCGACAGCCCGCACATCCTGCTCGACAAGCTGGGCGAGCGGCTGGCCTTCGAGCGCACCGGCGCGCGCCTGTACGACGCCCTCATCACCAAATGCGAGGCAATGCTCGACGGCACCCTGAGCATGAGCATCGACGACCTGCAGGAAATCCGCGACGACGAGGCGCGCCACTTCCTGACGGTGGCGCGGGCCATCGAGGCGCTGGGCGGCGACGCCACGTCGCAAACCCCCAGCGCCGACCTGGTCGGCGTCGAATCGATGGGGCTGGTGCAAGTGCTCAACGATCCGCGCACCACCATCGCGCAGTCGCTGCACGCGCTGCTGACGGCCGAACTGGCCGACCAGGCCGGCTGGGAGTCGCTGATCGCGCTGGCCGAGGAGCAGGAACAGTACGACATGGTCGGCGAATTCACCGTCGCCCTCGACGAGGAACGCGGCCACCTGCTGATGGTGCAGAGCTGGTACGAAGAGGCCATCGGCATTCCCGGAGTGCGGGAGATCGACGACGACAACGAGCTGGAGGAACTGCCGCCCTGAGGTAGCGGCGTCGCGCACAGGTTGAACTTTTACCCGGCTGGCAAACCTAACAGTTACCCACTTAAAGAAAGGAACGATCATGATTGCACTGTCGAAAACCTCCAGAATCATCCTGACCGCGGCACTGCTGAGCGCCATGCTGGGCGGCTGCCGCAAGACGCCGACCGACCAGACCGGCGCCGCCGGCACCAGCGGCACCGGCACCACCTCGGGCAGCAGCGGCACCAGCGGCGCCACCGGCACCAGCCCTGGCGCCACCCCAAGCACCACCCCCACGCCGGACACGACCATGCCGCCCGCCACCACCACGCCGGGCACCACCACGACACCGGGCGCCACTCCGCCCGACAGCGCCACCACGCCGGGCAGCACCATGCCGGGTAGCGGTACCACCACGCCCGGCACCACGCCCGGCACCAGCGGTTCCTCGGGCACCAGCGGCACCAGCGGTTCCTCGAAGTCCGGCACTACCGGCACCACGACGCCACCGAGCGGCGGCTAAGGTCCGCGCCGCGTCGCGGGATCGGAAATGGGGGCGCAGCTACAGTTAGCCGCTCTCGCGCCATCACCCGCCGACCCGTCCGAACGCGGCGAACATACACGTTCGCATCGTCGGCGTAGCGCGCGAAGCGATGGCCGCGCCGCTCGCTGTGGTTAATGCCGTTCACTTAACGCGATTGTCGTAGGTCGGGTTAGCCGGAACGGCGTAACCCGACAACGTTGGCCCAGAGCAGCGCGACTCGCTTCGGCCAACATGGTCGGATTAGGCTGCGCTAATCCGACCTGCGACACGTTAAGTGAACGGCATTACCCACTGTGCTCAGCTCTCGGTGGCACTTGCACCCGCAGGAATGCGCCCATGCTGGGCGCACCAATTGGCATAGGGGCGGCCAGTGAAACTAGCCGACCCCTGCCACACCACCCGGCATGCGGGTCCGCACCGGGCGGTTCGAGTAGTTGAGGTTATGA
>NZ_JBJXIB010000065.1:0-32433 GCF_046115965.1 Janthinobacterium sp. CG_23.3
CCGCCAGGGGCTTTCGCACCGTCAAGAATTTCGTCGCCATCGCCTATCTCCGCATGTCCAAGCTAAAGCATTTGCCACAGAACCCGTTACGCCCAGCTGCACCGCTTATGAAAGCGGGTACCCGCTACCGATCCGAAAGTCAATTTCCATACAAAACGGCATAGAGCCAGTGGGACGGCGATCCCAACGAACGCTTCAACGACGCCGATTCGCTGCGCTGGATGCGGCGTTTCGACGCGGACAGCGACTGGCCAAGCGCAGACCTGCGCCAGCCCCACAACGGCGGCGCCACGGATGTTGCTCCGCCGCAGCTCGAAGCACGGGAATTGCGCGCGCACGCAGGCGAGGCGTGTCCGAAAGCGGGCCAGTGGCAAGCTTTGGATATTCCGCCACTCACACGGAAATTCGCGCACGGCGAGTTGATGAGCGATCTGCGCTCCGCTTATGGTTTAACCGTGTGGCGATTTTTGAACGAATGAGCACACAGCGGCGTGAGCCAGAGGCGCGGATGAACGGCGCCGCCTTACAAGCGCAGTTCGGGATGCGTGCGCAACACCGGATTCGCATCGGCTTTAAATAATGCCGACAGCATTTCCGCCGGCACCGCTTTGCTGAAGTAGAAGCCCTGCCCCGCAAGGCAATTGTGGGCGAGCAGGAACTCCGCCTGTTGCGACGTTTCCACGCCTTCGGCCATGACGTTCAGGTGCAGGCTGGCGGCCATCGCAATAATGGCCGACACCAGCGCGGTATCGTTCGGATCGGTGCCGATGTCGCGCACGAACGATTGGTCGATCTTCAGCGCATGCACCGGAAAGCGCTGCAAATAGCCGAGGCTGGAATAGCCGGTGCCGAAGTCGTCGATCGACAGTCTGACGCCCATTTTGCTCAGCCGGGTCAGCGTGGCAAGATTGAAATCGCTGCGCTGCATCAGCGTGCTTTCGGTGATTTCCAGTTCGAGGGCGCTGGCCGGAACCCCCGTTTCGGCCAGTATGTGCGCGACCAGGGCGCAAAAGTCGCTTTGTTCCAGTTGCCGGGGCGATAGGTTGACCGCTATTTTCAACTCCGGGCGGCCGCCGTCGTGCCAGACGCGCAGCTGCTTGCAGGCTTCGCGCAAGACCCACTCGCCAAGCGGCACGATCAGGCCCGACTCCTCGGCGTTGGCAATGAAGGCGCCGCAGGAAATCGGCGCACCGCCCGGCGGCTGCCAGCGCAGCAACGCCTCGGTTGAAAAGGTCGTGCCGCTTCGCATGTCGACCTGCGGCTGGTAATGCAGGACGAATTCCTGCCGCGCCAGGGCTTGGCGCAAGCGGTTTCCGACGACCATGCGCTGCTGCGCCGCGTGGTTCAGCGCGGGGGTGAAAAACTGGAAATTGCCGCGCCCCGTTTCCTTGGCGTGGTACATGGCCGTGTCGGCCGCGCGCATCAGGCTTTCGACCTCGGTGCCGTCGTCCGGATACAGGCTGATGCCGACGCTGCCGCTGACATGCAGTTCATGCCCCTCTACAATAAAAGGCTTGAGCAGGATATCGAGTACCTTTTGCGCCACCTGCGCGGCGTCGCCGCTGTCGTTGACCATCGGCAGGCTGAGGACGAATTCGTCGCCGCCCAACCGGGCCACGCTGTCGCCTTCGCGCAGGCACTTTTGCAGGCGCACGGAGGTCATCTGCAAGACGATGTCGCCGATGTGGTGGCCAAGCGAGTCGTTGATGTTCTTGAAATAATCGAGGTCGATGAACAGGATCGCCACGCGGCCCTGGTTGCGGTGGGCCTGGGCAATAGCCTGCGTCATGCGGTCCTGCAACAGCGCGCGGTTGGGCAGCCCGGTCAAGGCGTCGTGGTCCGCCATGTGGCGGATTTGCTCTTCCGCCTGCTTGCGCGCGCTGAGGTCGAGCACGAAGCTGACGCCGCTCTCGCGCGAGCCTTCGAACATGGCGCGGCCGATCAGCACATGGACGCGCTGGCCGTCCTTGCGGATGTATTCCTTTTCGTACGGCGCGCAGGTGCCGGTGCGCATCGCCTCTTCGATCGCCCGAACGTCGAGGGCGTGGTATTCCGGCGGGGTCATGTCCGACCCGCGCAGTTCCCCCGATGCCAGGTCCTCCCTGGAGTAGCCGGACAGTTCCAGGAAGGCGTCGTTGGCGTACGAGATGTCGCCGGCGGTGTTCCAAAACGTCACGCCGATCATGTTCGACTCCACCAGGCGGCGGATTTGCGCGTCTTTTTCGCGCAGCGCCTGCTCGGCAAGCTTGCGCTCGCCAGTTTCGCGGGCGATCAGCGAGGCGCCGGTGAGCCGGCCGCTGGCGTCGCAAATGGGCGAGAACGAGATCGAAACGTCGATGCGCCGGCCGTCCTTGCGCATACGCACCGTCTCGTGGTGCAAGACCCGCTCGCGCCGGCGCAGCCGCGCCAGGATGCCGGGCGTTTCATCGGGCAGCTCCGGCGGCGCCAGGATGGAAATCGGCCGCCCCAGCGCCTCGTTGGCGCTGTAGCCGTACATGCGCTCGGCGCCGGCGTTCCAACTGACGATGGTGCCGTCGAGCGTCTTGCCGATGATGGCGTCGTCCGACGAGGTGACGATGGCGGCCAGTTGCGTTGCCTGCTGTTCGGCGCGTTTGCGCCGGCTGTTTTCCTGTCGCAGGTCGGCATACAGTTGGGCGTTTTCCAGGGAAATGGCGGCTTGCGAGGTCAACAACTTGAGCGCCGCCACCCGTTCGGAGGAAAAGGCGTGGGTCAACAGATTATTCTCGAGGTAGAGCAGGCCGACCAGTCCGCCCTGGCGCAGGATCGGCAGGCACAACACCGACTTCGGCTGGTGCCGGGCAAAGTAGGGGTCGCTGGAAAACATGTTGGGCTGTGCCACATCGGGCAACAATACCTCCTCGCGGCTGTGCTGCACGTAGTTGAGGATTGCCGCCGGCAGGGACGCCTCGGCCGGCGCCACCCTGTCGTGGATGCGCACCTGCACCGCGTCCTGGTCAACGCTGGCCTCGGCGGCCAGTTCCAGCCCTTCGTTGTTGGACAGCAGCAGCGAACCGGCTTGCGCGCCGGCGTTTTCCAGCACGATGTGCAGCAGCGTATCGGCCAATTCGTTGAGCGTGATCCGGCTGGAGATCGCCTGCGACGCCTTGGTGATCGACAAGACGTCCAACGGCACCGCCACCGCGCCCGCCGACAGCGCCGGGCGACTGGTGTGGAGTTGCTCGGCCTTGCCTTGCGCGCCCCAGCGCCGGTAGTGCGTGCAGGCCTCGCTCAGATAGGTGTCGGCGATCAACTCGAAGCCGCGCCCGCGATAGAACTTCGACGCCAGCTCGTACGCGATAGCCTCGTTCTGGACCAAGCCGTTGTCGCGGGCGGCGCCGATGGCCTGCTGGTACAGCCGCTCGGCGTCGCCGGCCCGCCCTTCGATGCGGGCGATTTCCGCCCCCACCAGCGCATGGCTGCTCAGGTAGTTCTGCGGGCAATGCGCGGCCCACAGCGCGTGCCGCTCCAATTCCGTTGCCAGCATGCCGGCAAAGCGCGCTTGCTCCTCGCCGGGTTCGGACGGACACAGCGCGGCCAAAGCCAGCGCGAAATAGAAATGATGCGCGCCGTCCAGCACCATGATGGTGCCGGTCTGGTTGACGTTCAGCGCGGCCTGCCGCGCGTGCGCCAAGGCGCCGGCATAGTCGCCGTACATGAAGGCGCACATCTGTTTAACGATGTAGGCAATATACAGGCCGGCGCTGAAGTTCGCCTTCTCCAGCGCGGCCAAGCACGGCACTTCGTCGAAGTCGTCGCCGTCCAGGCTACCGGGCGCACGCGTCCGGCCCTTCAGGCTCAACACCAGTTGTTGTTCGAAGCGAATGGCGTGGTAGACCGTTTCGTTGTGGTTGTCGCGGGCGAATTCGCCATTCCTGCGCGCCGTCGCCAATACCTCGTCGAGGGCGGCGCCTTGTTGCAGCATCGGCCAGAAGTGGCACACGGCGATGTAGTTGGCGAACACCAGGTCGCCCACTTCCAGGCTGGCGCCGAAGGCTCGCTCGAGCATCGGCACCGAGCCGGCGATGGCCTCCTTCCACGGCATAAACGTGATGGCGTGCACAAACAACACCCGTCCCTTGAAGCGCGGCGCGGCGCGCCTACCGTTCAGTTGCAAGGCCAGCTCGGAGAAGACGAAGGCCGACTCGACGTCGCCGAAGCGCGACAGCAGGATGGTGCCGTACACGCTGTACGCAAAGCAAGAACCGGCGGTGTGCCCGTGCCGCAGCGACAGCTTGACGGTCCACGCGGTGATCAGGGCGAAGTACTCCGGCCGCGACGAATACGCCGGGGCGATCGCCTCCACCAGCAGCGCTATGACGCTGGCCATGCCGCTGTCGCTCGACTCGGGCGCATCGATGAGATCGGCCATTTTTTTGTCGCGCAGGCAAGCGGCGATGTCGCGCACCTCGGCGGCGATGGCCGCTTCGATCGCCGCCATGTCGGTTGGAAAGTGCAGGCCGAAGCGGCCGACGCCCTCGACCATGGCGCCCAGCGCGTCGTCGTAGCGCCCGGCCGTCTGGTAGAGCTGAATGCGCAGCAAGTACACGTCCGCGCAATCGCCAGGCGAGCGGGCGTTCGTCAAGATCAGGTTGGCCAGTTGATCGGCCCGCTGGAAATTCCCGGCAAAATGTTCGCACTCGGACAAGGCCAGCGCGATGGCGTAGGCCTGCTGGTACTGCGTCTGCCAGGCGGTGGGCGGCAACAGCGCCATGGCGCGGTCGAGGAAGGTGCAGGCCGACGCATGGGCCCTGCTCGCCAGGGCCTTCTTCCCGGCCATGAAGTTGAGCTGGCACAGCAAGGCCTTGTCGCCGGGGTCGGCGACGGCGTCGCCGCCGCGGTTGAACTGGTCGACGATGGCAAACACCGCTTCCTCGACCTGCGCGGGGGTTTTACCGCCGATCAGCGCGCGGCCGATCTGCAGATGCAGCGCCGCGCGCGCGGAAAGCGGAATCGACAGGTAGGCCGCCTCTTGCACCCGGTCGTGGAGAAAATACACGGCGTTGTCCGTGCGCGTGACGAGGCCGGCGGCCTGCGCCGCCGACAGCGCCGCTTGCGTGGCCGGTTCCGCCCGGCCGCACACGTTCGCCAGCGCCGCCGTGCTGGCGCCCGAGCCGAGGCAGGCCAGCCGTTGCAGCACCGACTTGGCCGGGTCCGGCAAGCGCGCCATTTTCGCCACCATCAGCACCGCGACGTTGTCGGTGTAGCCCTTGGCGCTGATCTTGCCGAGGTCCCAGCGCCAGGTCCGCGACTGCGGGTCGAAGGCGAGCATGCGTTCTTCCTCCAGTTCGCCAATAAACTGGGTCATGAAAAACGGATTGCCGCGGGTCTTCTCGTAGACCAGCTGCGCCAGCTGGGCCGCTTCGCCGTGCCCGCAGCGCAGCGTTTCGTCAATCAGGGCGCGCACCGCGTCCTCGGCCAAGGGCGCCAGCACCACCCGCGTCACTGCGCCGGCGCCGACGCCGGCGCCGTCGAGCATGCGCGACAGCGGGTGCCCGGGGCCGACCTCGTTGTCCCGGTAGGCGCCCGCCACCAACAGGCTGCACGGCGAGGGTGAACTCAGCAATTGCGCCACCAGGCGCAAGCTGGCGGCGTCGGCCCACTGCAAATCGTCGAGAAACAAGGTCAGCGGGTGGGCCGCCTGCGCGAAGGCGCGGATGAAGCCCTCGAACACCATCAAAAACCGGTTCTCCGCCTCCGCCGGCGGCACCTCCGGCACCGGCGCCTGCGCGCCGATGATCAGTTCGGCCTGGGGCAGCACGTCGACGATCAGTTTGCCGTTGGCGCCGACCGCCGCCCGCACCTTGCGGCGCCAGGCGGCGACGCCCTCCTCGCTTTCGGTGAGGATTTGCCGCACCAGTTCGCGCAGCGCGTCCGTCACCGTGGCGTAGGGAATTTCGCGCTGGTACTGGTCGAATTTGCCGGAAATGAAAAATCCGCGCCGCGCCAGCACCGGCTGGCGCAGCTCCCCCGCCAGGGCCGACTTGCCAATGCCGGCGTAGCCGGTAATGAGCAGCAGGGCCGCCCTTCCCGAGGCCAGCATGGCGTCGAAGCTGCCTACCACTTGGGCCAGCTCGCTATCGCGGCCCACCAGTCTTTGTGGAATCTGAATGCGTTCCGGCCGGTCGTGCGCACCCAGGGGAAACGGCGGCATCGCCGCCCCCGCCTCCCACTGCGCCAGGCAGGTGTCGAGGTCGTGCAACAGGCCGTGCGCGCTTTGGTAGCGGTCCTCCGGCATTTTCGCCAGCAGCTTCATGACGATGTCCGACAACGGCGCCGGAATACCCGGCGCCAATTCGGCGGGCGGACGCGGCACGCGGGCGATGTGGCAGTGCGCCCATTCCATCGGGTCGTTGCCGCGGCACGGCAATTGCCCCGTCAACATGCGGTACAGCGTCACGCCCAGCGAATAGAAATCGCTGCGGTAATCGACGCCGCGGTTCATGCGCCCGGTTTGCTCCGGCGACACATAGGCCCAGTCCGCCACCGGCGCGGCGCCGGCCGCCGCCGACGGCGCCACGTCGCCGGTCGCCAGGCTCAGGTCGACCAGCAGCAACTGCCGCTGCGGACCGAGTAAAAAATTCGCCGGGCGGATGTCGCGATGGATCAGCTGTGCCGCATGCAGGCCGGCGACGATGCGCGCCAGTTGGCACGCCAGGCGCAGACAGGTGGCCACGTCAAAGGACTGGCACTGCAAGGCGGCCTCGAAGGACTCGCCGGCGGCATGGTCGAGCACCATCAGCGGCGGGCGCGCCTGGTCGAACAGCGCCAGCGCCTTGACGATGCCGTGCACGTCGAGCGAGCGCAGCGCCGCGTATTCCCTGCGCAGACTGGAAAGCTGCTCGGGCAGCGACGCACCCGGCGCCAGCAGTTTCACGATGGCGGCGCCGCCGTGTTGCGCGGAACGGGCAAAATACAGCGATGAACCATTCCTGCGAGCAATTAACCCGAGGATCCGGTAAGCGCATCCGCTGCCGCAGTTGACCACGTCGGGGTGGACTTGCGTGTCAATCGCCGTCGCGGTCCCTAAAACACCATTGCTCGTCATTGTGCGTCCAGTTCCAGCGCCTGCTGATCGGAATAAAATTGGACCCGGCGCCGGCGCGCGAGTTCCGCGCATCGCACCGCGCAGGGTTCGCTAGCGAACCGATGCGTGGCGCCGGCCTGACTACAATCGGCTACGCCGCAAGACAAGTGGCCGCCCCCGTATTTTTTTTGGATGATAAGATTAAGATGACAAAACACGCCGCCGTGATCGCCCTGACCGCCAGCGCCGCCACCCTGCTTGCCGGGTTTATCGCGCTAAACCTGGCGCCCGGCGAAAAGCGCATCGACACCCAGTTGACCCGCCAATACAATGTCGCGGACCCGCAGTTCCGGCGCTCGATGGGCGTGCTGCTCGGTCCGCCTATCCTGGAAGGCAACGCCGTCGAGGTGCTGCTGAACGGCGACGCCATCTTCGCCTCCATGCTCGCCGCCATCCGCGGCGCGCAACACAGCATTACCTTTGAAACCTATATCTACTGGTCGGAGTCGATCGGCAAGCAGTTCAGCGAGGCGCTGATGGAGCGCGCGCGCGCCGGCGTCAAGGTGCATGTCATGCTCGACTTCGTCGGCAGCGCCAAGATGGACCTGGCCGCGCTCGACGCGATGAAGCAGGCCGGCGTGCAGCTGGAACGCTACCACAAGCCGGTGTGGTGGAAGCTGGCGCGCCTGAACAACCGCACCCACCGCAAATTGCTGGTCGTCGACGGCAAGGTCGGCTTCACCGGCGGCGTCGGCATCGCCGACCAATGGCGCGGCAACGCCCAGGACGACAAGCACTGGCGCGACAGCCATTTCCGCGTCGAAGGCCCGGTGGTCGGCCAGATCCAGGCGGTGTTTATCGACAACTGGACCAAGAGCACCGGCCGCGTGCTCGACGGCGTCGACTATTTCCCGCCGTTGAGCGCGGCCGGCCGGCACCCGGCGCAGATGTTCAGCAGCTCGCCCACCGGCGGCAGCGAAAGCATGCACCTGATGTACCTGATGGCGATCACCTCCGCCGAACGCAGCATCCACCTGTCGAGTTCGTATTTCGTGCCCGACGAGCTAACCGTGAAGGCGCTGGCGGCCGCGGCCCGGCGCGGCGTCAAGGTGCACATCATCACGCCCGGCGGCAACATTGACTCCGAGGTGGTGCGCAGCGCCTCGCATGCGCGCTGGGGCGACCTGCTGGCGGCCGGCGTGCGCATCGCCGAATTCCAGCCGACCATGTTCCACGTCAAGGCGCTGGTGGTCGACTCGCTGCTGGTGTCGGTCGGCTCGACCAATTTCGACAACCGTTCGTTCAGCCTGAACGACGAAGCCAACCTGAACGTGTTTGACCGCGCTTTCGCCGAGCGCCAGATCGCCATTTTCGAAGCCGACCTGCTGCGCTCGAAAAACGTCACGCTGCAGGATTGGCAAAACCGGCCCTTGTTGCAAAAAGGGTTGGACCAGCTGGCCTCGCTGGTCGGCGCGCAATTGTGAGCAGATTGCGTCGCTCGGCTTAGCCCATTGGGCGTCACCCCGGGGTCAAACGGGGGCCACCATGTCGCCGAGGGTCCGCCCCCGCTTCCGCGTCCCGGCTTGGCTTGTAGGGTTGGCGGCGCTTGAGACGCTAGTTGTTAACAGAATCTGTGGATAAGTTTGTTAACAAGCTTCTCCCTGGCGCCTTAAGTCCTTGCTTTGAAACAAAAAAACACGATTGCGCGTTTTCCGGGCAGCGTGGACAAACCGGCGTGGCTGCACGTCATACGTGGAGCAGCTGGCGCAAGCGCGCCGCCGCGCCGGCGTCATGCGGCTCCAGAGCAACGAAGTAGCGCAACTGCCACTGCTGGGTCTTGATCGCGTCCTTGGCCAGCGGTTTGCTCCAGGGCGGGTAGACGCGAATGGCGCGCTTGCCGCCGTGGGCATCGCGCGACATCACGCCGTGCTTGAGCAGGGCTTGCTGGTCGAACACAAACTGGCCGCGGTGGCCGGCGCCGGCCACGCTGACCACCACGAAGTCGACGCCGTCGCCGCTGTCGAGCGGGGCAATCTCGTCGCCCGGCGCAGGCCGTTTCCAGACGGTGACGAATTGGCCGATCTTGGTCGGCGTCGTCTTGGCCACGCGAAATACCACGGCGCGCCCCTGCAAAGCCAGGCGGCAGGCGCCGTATTCACCGCTCTCCGGCTCGCGTTGCGGCGCGCGCGTCGTCGCCACGCCGGCCTGCTGGTAAAGGCCGCCAAGGGCCTGCACCAAGTCGCGCGGCACGGCGCCGATGGCGGGGTCGTGCATGCTTGCTTCGCTGGCGGCAGCCATGTCGGTCTCTTTAGAAAAAAAAGAAATAGTAACACAAGTGCAACTTCTGATTAAGTTGTCTGTCGTCGTATGATAAACGGCGAGGAATTAGCGACACGTGCCGGCACATCCCCACCTCCCCCACCCTCCCAGCCGGGATGAAGTACTGCGTCGCCACCGCGTCGTTGCGCACGCCCAAGCCCATCGACAGGTATACCTGGTGCGCCGGCCTCGATGGCTGCCCTGTCCGGCCCCACGCCCAGGCCCGGCTTACCTCGTGTGCGGAGTAGCCGTTCTCGGCGGCGCACGGATCTTCGGCGTAGGCCGGCACCTGGTGTTGATCGCGGCACCGGGCAATTGCCTCTTTCGGCGACCAGGGGCGCACGCAATGTCGTCCGATGCTTTTCATTTTATGAAATGTTCTTCATGGCGAGCAAGCCCGCCCTTCCAACCAAAGAACATTCACTTACACAATCCTCAGACCAATCGGGCCATACCGGCGTATGCTGGGGTAAATTTCCGATACAACAGCGCAGCGTCCAAGGAGTTGCCATGTCGATCCCACCAGTGAATCTCCACAACTTGCCGTCCAGTCTGACTCAGTTCAAAGGCCAGACCCTGGCGTCCCTGTTCGACCGGAACGCCCCCGCCCTGTCGTCCGGCAACCCGGCCGGCGCGTTCGCCGATACGCGCTTTCTCAATCGCACTGGAAACGCCTTGCTCGATGCAGGCCCGCCACTGTCAAGCAGCGCTTCGTTCGGTGGCGTGCTGGATCAATTTAGCGCCTCCATGCGTGCGGCAGAGTTACCCACCTCGACGAAGCCAACCGGATTGGATTCCTCGCGGCCGTTCAGCCAGCCGGGACAGAACGTGGTAACGGTGCTGAATCGGGTCGAGGTGTCGTTCAAGGCGCAATTTTCCGAGTTGGGCGAGATGCGAAAAAGCCTAGCCCGGCAGCAGGACGCCGCGCATAAATTGACCGTGCTCGACGCAGAAAGTTCAAGTGCCGATATCAAGGTCGCGCTCGATAATTTTGTGGCGAGCTATAACGCCGGCGTCAAACGCTTTGCGCCGGACATCGCCGCCGGCGGCGTGCTGGAAGGTAGTTGGGAGGCGGCCCGCGCGCGCTTTGCCACCGAGCGCGATATCAATAATTTCCTGAACGGCGCCGAAGCCGGCCTCAAAGGCGGCTTGGCCGCGCTGGGCATCAGTACCGATCCGAACACGGGACTAGCCTCGATTGACGATGCAAAGTTGGACAACGCACTGGCGCACGACAAGGGCGTCGTTGCCGCTGCCGTGAACGACTTCGCCACCAACTTCGTCGCCACCGTTGCGGACCTCAACGCCACGGACCACGCGCAGGTGCGGCAAATGGCCAACCTGGACCGCGCGGTTCACTGGATCGACGCCAACAAGGCTGCCGTGCAAAAGGAGTTCGGCCCTGGCGCCGCGGCGACACCCGACGACGCTTTCGCAAAAGCCGCCGCGCGGTATGAACAAATGGCGCGCCTGATCGGCAATTCATGACGCAGCCGCGTTGATCCGGCAGCAGGGTTACTCACAAAATCTGTGGATAAGTTTGTTAACAAGCGCCCCCCCTTGCACTAAGTGCTTGTTTTCAAATAACAATCGCCTGCTGTAGAAGATTTAAGCAGTGGGCCGCCGTCAACTCAAGCGCGGCGCCATTGCCGTAAAGTGAAGAATTTTCGTAGGTCCGGTTAGCCCAAGGGGCGTAACCCGACGCGCGCCGCTGCGGACCATGTCGGATTACGCGTCGCTAATCCGACCTACGGAAGCCTATTCGGGCCGATGCCGCCCGACAGCAGGGCTATCGGCGCCTCAGCCGTTTTCCGTGTGCCGGCACGCGGGGAATGCCGAGCAGCCGAAAAAGGGGCCGCTCGCGCTGCTGCGCGCACGCATGCCCTTGCCGCATTTCGGGCAAGCCTTGGCGCCCTCCCCGGCCTCCACCCCAGCCGCCTTCGCCTTCGCCGGCCGGGCCGCCGGCTTGCGCCGCCC
Source organism: Janthinobacterium sp. CG_23.3 (assembly GCF_046115965.1). NCBI lineage: Bacteria > Pseudomonadati > Pseudomonadota > Betaproteobacteria > Burkholderiales > Oxalobacteraceae > Janthinobacterium > Janthinobacterium sp. CG_23.3. The sequence goes on from NZ_JBJXIB010000065.1 coordinate 11,342, forward strand.
CTTGACCGGCTTGCCGGCCGGCGCCGCGCGCTGCTGCGGCGCCACCGGAATATCGCTCGGCATGTCGCGGGTCGCCTCGCCCGACTTGACCGCGTCCACCAGCTTGCTGACAAACTGCAACTGCCGCGCCATGAAGTCTTGCGCGCTCATTTTTCCCTCGGATACGCGCGCCAACAATTCCTCGAAATAGGCGGTCAGGTCCGGCTTGCGCAGCTGCACCGGCGCGCATTTGTAGAGCGCGCGCCCGCGCAGGGTCGAGATATACACGCTGCCCTTGCCTTCCGCGCGCTCTTCGATATACCAACGCGAGATCAGGTCGTCGACGATGTTGGCGCGCGTGGCCGGCGTGCCGATGCCGATCTCGCGGATGACTTTCTTGACCCGCTCGTCCGTCACCAGCTTGTAGGCCTTTTCCATCGCGTCGATAATCAGCGCGCCGTTGAAGCGCGGCGGCGGCTTGGTCTTGCCTTCGTTGACCTTGGCCGCGGCTATGCGCGCCGGCTCGCCCTTTTGCATGGCCGGCAGTAGCACCACGTCCTGGCCGTCCTCCTTGTTGTTGCCACGGGCCGGGTACAGCGCTTGCCAGCCCTTTTGCTTTTCCACCGCGCCGGCGGCTTTGAGCAGGTGTCCGGCGCACGCCACCCGCACGCTGGTCGCGTCGTACAGGTAGACCGGATAAAACTGCGCCAGGAAGCGCCGCACGATCAATTTGTAGACTGCCAGTTCCATCTTCGACAGGGCGCCCAGCTTGTAACCCTTGCGCTCGGTCGGCCGGATGCCGTGGTGGTCGCCGATTTTCTTGCTGTTCCAGGCGTGGCTGCGGATGCTGTAGTCGGGCGCGCCGGGAAAGTCCCAGTCGGCGCCGAAATTGCTCCTGCACGCCTCGATGATCGAGCGCCCGAGCCGGTGCTCGTCTTCCGGCAGGTGCGAGAAATCGGTGCGCGGGTAGCTGGTCAGCTTGTGCGTTTCGTACAGCGACTGGGCGATTTTCAAGGTGTCGCTCGGCGACAGGCCGAAGGCGCGGTTGACCTCCTTTTGCAGGTCGCCGAGCGAGTACGGCAAAGGCTGCAACTTCTTCTTGTCGCGCACGGTCTCGCAACTGGCGATGACGCCCGTTTGGCCGGTGACGGCGTCGACCACGGCCTGCGCCGCGGCCTGCTCGACAACGCGGCCGGCCTCGTCGACGAAGGGCGCGTCCTCGGGCGGCAGCCACTGGGCGGTGAAGCTGCCGCCCTTCACCGCGACCTCGGCGCTCACGCTGAAAATATCCTTGGGCTCGAAATTCTCGATCAACTCGTCGCGCTCGACAATCATGCTCAGCACATTGGTTTGCACGCGGCCGAAATGCAGCACGCCCGAGCCGCCCTTGGCGCGCAGCGCCTCCGTGTAGGCGCGGGTCAGGTTCATGCCGATCGACCAATCCGCTTCCGAGCGGCACATGGCCGAGCTGTACAGGTTGCGGTACTCGGCGTTGTCCTTGGCCGCCGCCAGCGCGCGTTGGATCGCCGGCAAGTTCATCTCTTGCAGCCACAGCCGTCTGACCGGGCCGCGGTAATCGAAATAATCGAGCAACTCGTCGACGATCATCTGGCCCTCGCGCGCGGCGTCGCCGCAATGGGTGACGCGCTTGGCTTTCTTGATCAGCTTGCCGACGATGGCCAGTTGCGCCGCCGTCTTCGGATGCGCGCGCATTTTCCACTCGCCGTCGGCAATAACGATAGGCAAGTCGGCCAGGCGCCAGCGGCCGTACTTGGCGTCGTACGCCTGCGGCTCCTCCAGCCCGATCAGGTGGCCGATCGCGTACGACACCACCTTGCCGGCGACTTCAAAATAGCCGTCGCGCCGGACCACGTCGGCGCCCAGCGCGCGGGCGATGTCGAGCGCCATCGACGGTTTTTCCGCAATCAATAAATCCATTTTCCCGCTCCGCCAAATACTGTTTATACATACAGTATATTCAAAACCGGGAAATGTCCAGCTTGTTCGACTACAAGCTCCGTCCATGGCGTTGATCAAGCAGTGGGTGGGTCGCTTTGTTCATTGGCATAACCATGAGTACCGCCACCTCCTGAGGAGCTAGCGCCTCGGCCACCGCCCTACGTAACAACATTCATGCCACGAGACTGCAATTACCCCTCGACGGAGCAGTCCGGGAAGTAGCTCGCCTCCAACTTGGCTGGGGAGGTCCCGTTGCCCGCCCCGGCCCCCTGGTGGTTCTAGTCCCAGGGCCGTTTGCGCCACCCCTTATTGTTTGTGCACACCAGGGACGATGAACATGAATTGATTTCGCCCTCCCCTGAGTTTTCCTCGTTTGTCGCGGCGCCGTCCATACGCCAACATGTCCCCCACCAAACATAAACCTGTGGAGATAAGCATGGTAGACAATCGCATGTGAACGCTACACCTTCAGCCCCAACACCCCCATCAGCCGGTTCAGGTCGCCCTCCTCCCGAACGATTTCGGCGATCAGTTCGGGCAAAGGCATGCCGCCCCAACGTAGCGCCCGGCGAATCAGAAACGGTACCGGGCTGTGCGGTTCAACCGCCATCAAATACTGCGCCAGCGCGTCCAGCGTCGCGTAAGCTTCGCCGCGGTTGCGCCAGCCCGTGCTGCTAATATCGGCGGTGTTTTGCGCCGGGGTGGGCGCCGCGGCAGTGTCGATAGACACTGTTTCAACAAATGGCTCATCATCCATGTCGATCACTTCCGGTTCGGGCTGCAGCTGCAGCAGAACGCGCTCGGCAGCTTCCAGCGTGGCCTGCAGGCGGGATAGATTCGGCGCCGCCATCCCAAGTTGCTCATTGAGGAAGGCGTTCATCGCGTGCAGCGCCTGCAGACACTGCGACACCGTACTGTGCGTCGCGCGCAGCTGCGCGCCGGACTGCGCCGCAAAGACCAGGATATCGGCGCGCGTCGGCGGCGCGTCCGCGCCGCCCGGATTGACGTGCTGACCGGCGATATCCTGCGCCGTCATCCGCTCCCAGTCGGCCAGCGTCAGGTACGGCGGCTTGCACTGCTCCAGTGGCAGTAGCACCGCGTGCACGTGCACTCCCAGGCTGAGCGATTCGTTGAGCCACTCCAGCGGCGCCAAGCGCAGATCGCAGTCGCCGCCTTCCTCGATCATTGGATGCAGCGGCGTCCAGTAACGCCGCAGCAGCGCGTCGAGCATGCACAGTCCCTGGCGCAGGCCCGCGAAACCGCGCTGGCGCATCCACGCTTCCAGCAGCCATACGGCAATCTGCAGGTGTTTCGAGCGCGTGCCCAGCATCTCCACGCAGCGCGCTTCAATCCGCGTCCAGTCGGCCAGCTTGAGCGGACGCTCCCATTGCCGCATCGGCAAACTGGGATCATCCTCTTCGCGCAGCAGGCGGATTTCGGTGAACACGGGATCGAAGCGCACCGGCGGTCCGCACGGCGCGTCGGGCGCCAGCGGCGCCAGGAGCTCCGCAATAAGCCGCCGGTCCGCTTCGCTGACGGGACAATCTGACATGGCGTTCATTTTGCGGCCGTTTCAAGGTGGTACGGTGGCGGCGCATCGTTGCCGGTCGACGCCGCTTCCTGCCAGCCCGGGACCTGCGACAGGAATACCGTGGGCCATGCCAACGGCGCGCGCTTGCCCGGCGCGCTCACGTTCAGGCGCAGGAAGACACGCGCCCGCGCGGCCGCCGGCGCCACGTTCGCGCCCGCGGCGGCGCGCGTCACCGGAAATTCAAAGCGCAGCAGCGGCGCGCGCTGCTCGCCGTCGGCCGCGTCGCCATCCCGGTAGGCGCCGATAAAGCTAAACAGCGCCCATGGGTCGTCGAAGCGGTAGCTGACGGTGCGCTCGGAGACCGCCATGTTGGGCTGGCCCGGCTCGGCCTTGGGCACGCCGCTGCCGTCGCGCGCCAAGCGCAGTGACAACAGCACCGGCATGCCCGGCTCCCAGCGCAGCGCGCGCGCCGGGTCGGCCAGCCGCAGCGTGGCCGCGCCGATGCTCAGACTCCAATCGATGATCTGGTTGGCCTCGGCCTCGGCCGGGCCGGCGGCGCGAAACTGCACCGCCACGTCCAGCCCGCCCGCCTGCCCCGGCTCGACTGGATACAGCGGCGCCAGCACTTCGCGCATGCGGCGCAGCTGTTCCCCAGCGGCGCGTACCGCGGCGCTGGCGCCCGGCACGCCCGGCTCGCGTTCCGCCAGCGCACTGGCCGCGCGGGCGCGGTCGAACTGGTTCATCGCCGCGCCCACCGCGTCGCGGTCGGCCGGCGCCGCGTCGCCCCTCGGGCGCGCAAGGAACGGCGCGCGCCGCGCCAGGTCGCGGTTGTACACCTCGGCAAAGCGCTCCCATTCGTTCCTGTAACGGCTGGCCGCCAGTTCGCGGCAGCGTGCCAGCAAGCCGTTCTGCAAACTTTGCAAGCGCTCGGCAAACACGTCGGCGCCGCGGCGCTGGCCGGCGCGCGAACCGAGCTTGCTGGTGCAGTTGCCAAGGTCGATTTCGGCGCTGCCGCCGACGATGAACTGCTCCACCGCCATCAGCGAACTGGCCGGACTCTTGAGCCGGTAGCGGCGCATGTCGGCCACGATGGCTTGCCAGCGGCTCACCAGCGGCTGCCCGGCCGAGACATGCGTCAGCTGCGCCAGCACGGCCTCGGCCTGGCCGGCCGCGGTGTCGACGAACTCCTGCTGCTGGGCCACGTAGGCGCCCAGCGCGGCCGCGTCGCCGCCGCCAAAGGCGTCCAGCAGCGCGCCCTTCTCGCCCTTCCACGACTGGAACGCGCGCTCGCGCGGCACGAACACGTCGGCCGCGTTGAAGACGTCGTCGAGGCGCTGCAGGCGCGACATGGCGTCGCGCACCAGCACCGCGTCCAGCTCGGCGGTGACGTCGGCCGCCCCGATTTCCAGCAGCCAGGCGCGCACGCGCAGCACGCTGGCGCGCTCGGCGTCGCTGGCGCCGCTCGGCAGTTCGACCGGCGCCACGGTCAGCGCCTGCGTCAACAGACTGTGCGCGGCGCCGGCCAGCGCCTGGTCGGCCAGCGCGGCGGCCGGTTGCTGAAGCCTGGCAGGCAGCTTGGTGTAGGTCCCGGCCTGAAAGCCCTTGCGCGCTTCGGCCAGTTGGCCGGCCTGCTCCAGCAGCGCCTTGTTCCAGCTGACGGTGGCGCCGGGCGCCAACGCCGGTAGCCGCGCCGGCACGCCGGCTTTCATCCACGGCTGCGACACCAGCGCCGCCACCGACTCCAGCATCGCCTTGCGCTGCGGCGAAAACGCCCAGGCGGCGCCGGACCACAGCAGATTGTCGCCGCTGCCGTCGACCGGGCTCGCCGCGGACAGCGCGGCATCCCTGGCCACCACAAAGCGGCCAAAGCCATCGGCGGCCAGGCGCCGCGTGTCCTGCGCGGCGGGTTTTCCCAGCAGCGAATTGGCGTTGATACGCGCCATCATTGCCTCGTGCGCGGCGCCGAGGTTCACACTGCCCTGTACCATCCAGCCGCCCTTCCCGCCGGCGAACTGGTTTTGCTCAAGGTCGAGCGTATCGCGCAGCGTCTGCCACACCCGCAGCCGCTCGGCCAGACCGGCGCCGGGCTGGCCGCCGTCGAACAAACTGGCCATGCTGGCGGCCACCGTCCGTTCGGAACGCAGCAGGCCGTTGTCGTCGAACAGGCGCCGGTACATGGCCGTGCTGGCCAGTTGCAGCGCGCAGCGCGCCGCCGCCTGCATCGGTTCCAGCGCCAGCGACGGTTCGCGCTGCGCCACGGCGCGAAACACGGCGGCGGTGCGCCCCGGGGCGCCGTTCAACTCTACACCCAGCAGCACCCGCACCACCAGCGCCAGATCGGCGCCCGAGGCCGGTCCGGCGTCAATCCGCTTCAACCGCAGCATGGCGCCGATCACGCGGTCCAGTTCATCGAGCCGCGCCAGATACCCCAGCGTGGCGGCAAACTGCGGCAAGTCTTCCACGTTCAGCGCGTTCGCGGCCGGCATGGCCGCCTGATCGCTCCAGCCGGCCGGCGTCGTGCACTGGGCGCCGGCGATCAGCGCGCCGCTGTCCGGCTCGATCGGCACCCCGGTCAATTGGCTCAGCCGGCTGAGCGCGGCGCGCCGCAACGGGTCGAAGGCGTTGTCGGCGAAGCCCTGTTCAAGCCGGCCAACCACGCGCCGGTGCAGATCGTCGAACAGCGGCCAGGAACCGGGCATGAAGACCGAGCTGAAATGGGCGGCGCCCAGCTGCTCGATGCTGAGCAGCGCCTCGGTGGCGCGCTGCTGGCTGCGCTGCGGGTTGTGGATTCCGGCCCGCTCGTTTTGCAGGCTGACGCGGGTGTCGTTGTTCAGCACGTTCAGGTCGCCAACCAGGTCGGCGCCCAATTGATGCAGGCGCACGGTGGCGACCACCAGGCCGACACCCCACAGCAGCGGCAGCGCCAGCGCCACCCAGGCGGCGACGCGGCTCGCGGCGGGGCGGCGCATGCGCTGCGAGGATGACTGCACCAGGCCCACTTCGGCGAAGATTTTGCGCTCGAAGATGTCGCGCAAGAATACCGGCATGGCGTCGGCCGTGCCGGGCGCCGCGGGCCGGCCGGGCTCCGCCGCAGCCAGGGTGGCCGCGGCCGGCTGGCCGATGGACGGCGCCGGCATCGCGGCGACCAGCGCCGCCGCGTCGCTGCAATCGCCGGTCAGGTACATGCCGCGCAACAGGAAGGGTTCATGGTAGGCGCTGGGGCGCATCAATTCTTCGCAGAACAGCTTGAGGCCGGCGCGCAGGCGCTCCAGTTCGGCCGGCAGCATAAAGTAGGCGCTGCTGTCGGCGCCGGCCGGCTCCAGCGCGCACAGTTCGGCGCAGTGGTCGCCCGCCGCGCGCACGATCTCGTCCATGGCGCTGTCGGCCCACTGGTCGCGAAACGGCGCCACCAGCTCGTACGGCGACGACCAGCCCAGCATCGAGCGGCGCAGCGGCTCGGGCAAGGCGGCGCCAAAGGTGGCAAAGCCCGGCAGCGCGTCGCATTCGGACACCACCAGATAGATCGGAAAGCGCAGCGCCAGACGGTTTTGCGCCAGCCACAGGCGCCGGTGAACCGCCTTGGCGCGCGCCACCAGGTCGAGCTGGCCCTGCGGATCGGTTTGCAGCAGGGCCGCGCACGGCAGCGCCAGCACGATGCTGTCGAACGGGCGCTGCGGCCGGTAGCCGCGGCACAGGCCGAGAAAATCGTCCCACACGCCATTGCTCGACGCGCTGTCGGGGTCGGGCGAACCGAGGTGGCCGGCCTGTAGCTGGACGATCACGCCGTTGTCGAAGAAATGCCAGTCGATGCCTTGCGCGGCCGCGCTCAGGGTGCTGTCGGCGCTGAGCGCGCTGGACAGGCCGGACTGCGCCAGCGGCAACGGGCGTTGCGCGCTGTCGTTGAGCAGCAGCGTCCACGACAACTTGTAACGTTCGGAGCGCGCGGCCAGGTTCGATTCGATCAGTTTCACCGCGCTGCGGAAGGACTGGCGCAGCGATTCCGCGCCCAGCGTGCGCAGCTGGCCGTCGGCATTGGCGGCGCCCGCCTGGCCGCTACCGCGCAAGGCCGCGCTGACGATCAGGCCAAGCAGGGCGATCACCAGCAGCGTGACCAGCGACAGCGTGGCAATGGCCAGGTTATCGGACAAATAGGTCAACATGGCGTCACCCCGCTTGGTGCGATGAGCGCGCTCGCCAGGGACGCGCCGACGGCCTGGCGCACCGGCCATGACTGCCAAAGCCAGGCGATCTCGGACAGACCCAGCAACAGCAGCATCGCCAGCGCCAACGCCACGCCGCGGCGGCTCAACTTGGGCAGGCGCCGGCCGCCGCCCTGCGACAGCGTGCTCGCGTACGCTTGCTCGGCCACGACGGCTTCGCGTCCGCCCAGGTCGGCGGCGCGCTGGTAAATGAACTGGAACAGCTCGCGCCGGTAGTCGGCAATCCGCGCCAAGCCGGCGCCGTCGCGATAGCGCCCCTGGAAACCGAGCGACAGCAGGTACAGGTACAGGCGGGCCACACCGCGCCGCGCCGGTTCACGCTCGCGCAGCAGCTGATCGATGTCGGCAAAAACCTGCTGGCCGGCGTGGGCCGAATTGAACAGGTTCGCCTCCAGCAGCACATGGCGCCAATGGCCGCGGCCGGCCCAGTCGGTGTGGAGCAGCACTTCATCGGCCAGCGCCGCCTTCAGGAAGCGCCCCTGCAACTCCGCCTCGAAGCCGGCCTTGCCGCCGCGCCGCCCGGCCTCCAGCGTTTGCAGCTCGATGAGTTGCGCCAGTTGGCGGCTCAGCGCCTCGGCGCCGGCGCGCGCATCGGTTTCGCCTAGCGCGACGGCGGCGGCGGCGGCTTGCGTGAGCACGGCCGCGAAGTGGCGGAACTGGAGCGACGGCAGGTCGTCGCCGCCGGCCGCCGCCGCGCCGCCGGCCGCACCCGGATTGTCATGGATAGTCATGCTGAGCCTTTGATGAACAGGACAAGTTCCTGCGGCCGGTGGGCCGCCAGGTGTTCGTTGATATTGCTGATCTGCAGCGCCTGCTCGGCGACGATGAACTGCTCCGACATGTCGATGCCAAACAGGGTGTAACCGGCGCTGGCGCGCAGGCCAAGTTCCGGCGCGTTGTCGATCCGGGTGCGCACGGCCCCCAGCATGCGGCGTTCGCACAGCGACGGCCAGATGGTGCGCGAGCCGATCACGGCGCCACCCATCCACTGGTCCAGCTCGCGCTCGCCCTGGCCGCGCACGCCCACCACCAGGCGCTGGCCGAGCCACTCGGCGCGCATCGGCAGCCCGAACGCCTGGCCGTCGAAGTCGAAAGTGCAGCTCTTCCAGTCCTGGCTGACCTCGTCGACCAGGTCCTGCAAGGCCAGCAGCACGCTGTCGAACGCGGCGTAGCTGTCGGCGTGGCGGTACGGCGGCGGCGCCATCGGCACCGCGCCGGGACGCAGCGCCGCCAGCGCGCCAAGCTGGGCGCACAGTGCCAGGTACAGCGGCTGCGGCTGTAGCACCGGCCCGCGCAGCACCGCCTCGAGCAGCGGCAGGTGCAGCACCAGGCCGGTTAGCCGGGCCTGCTGCTCGAGCAGCGCCAAACGGTCCTCCAGCCGCGACGACGGCGCCACGTTCTGGCGCGCCAGGAACACCGCCTTGCTGCGCATGTGCGCGGCCAGCTCGCCCGCGCGCCGGCACAGGCTGGAGTCGGCCGGCACTTCAAGCTGGGCCGGCCAGAACGCGCCGCGGCGCACGATTTCGTTCTCCTTGCGCAGATTCGCCAGGTGCAGGGCGACGTAGGCGGCGCCGGGCGCCTTGCCGGCGATGAGCTGCAAATTGGCGCTCATGCGCGGCACCTCGCAGGCCAGCGCCTGCGACACCTCGTCGTCGACGGCGCCGCCTTCCAGCCCGCGGAACATGGCCGGCTGGCCCGGCAGATGCAGCGAACGCGCCGCGCCGACCGCCAGGTAGACCGGCAGATCGCCCTGCTCCATGCGCTGGGCGTACGGCGCCAGGTCGAGTTCCAGTTCCTGGCCCTGCGCCTGCGCGGCGTCGAAACGCACCGCCATGCCGTTGGGCAGGATCGCCTCGATCGCCAGCACCCGCAGCGTGCCGGTGGTCAGGCGCGCCTCGTCCAGCACCAGCCGGCGCACCCCCCAGGCGGCCGGCTGCGCCGCCAGCGATTGCCACGCGACGAGCGCGTCGACGCGGGCGCTCTCCTGCTGGAACTGCTGTGGGCTGAGCAGCATGCCCTCGTGCCACTGGATACGGTCAAACAGTTGTGCTTCGGCCATGACGATGTTTCCTCGGTTAGCGGGCGCTGCCCGGCTTGATATCGCTGGCACTGAACTCCTGCGCGTTCAGTTGCAGCACATAACCCGCGTTATCCAGCAGCAGGCGCAGCCTGTGCTCGCCGGGGGCGGCGTAGTTGGCAAAGACCAGCGCCGCCCAGGCGCGCTCCTTGGCGAAGCGCTTGGCGTCGAGGCGGATTTGCTGTCCCGGCGTGATTTCCACCGCCAGCACGGTGAGCGCCTCGGGGAAGGTGCGTTGCAGGTTCTCGCGCGCGCCAAAGTACTTGGCCGCCGACATCGCGGACAGGCTCTCGAGCATGGCCTTGTCCTTGACCAGCACGATATCGACCGCCAGCGCGCTGTCGGCATTGGCGTCGGCGGCGGCGGCGAGCGTGACGCTGGTCCAGCCGGGTTTGGCCGGCGCCGGCGCCAGGCCCACCAGCGCGCGCGCGCCCGCCACGGCGCCGCAGCCCGCCAGCGCCGCAACGGCCACCAGCGCGGCGGCGGCACGCATCCAAGCCGGGTACCGCGGGCGCCGCCACCGGGTGCGTGCGGCGCTCATGGCGTGGCCTTCGACTCCGGCGTCGACGCCGACGCCGGAGTCGACGCCGACGCGGCGCGTTCGAGCGACACCGCGGCGGCCGGCTCGGCGGCCATGCGCACGCCCAGCTGGAAGCCCAGCGAGAACAGCAGAACCAGCAGCGCCACGCCTGCGAGCACACCCAGCACCACCAGTCGCGGTGTGAAGTTGAATCGGTATTCCATCATCGGCCTCGCCAGACAAGGTTAAGGAAGCACCACGGTCGTCTGACCGGGCACGGAAATTTCGATCACGCCGCCGGCCATGCACATCAGCTTTGACGCGTTGTTCAACGCTGGCAGGCCGCCCAGCAAGACCGTCGGCGAACCGGGCATCCACGGCGCGGTGGTCAGCGGAATGCACGGCATGGGCACCAGCACGCCCAACGCCGCCGCCGTCGCCGCGGCAACCAGTGGGTTGGCCAGCGACGTGCACATGCCGAACGGCATGATGTTGACCATGGGTTTGTTATCCATGATGTTGGCGTCGGCCATCGACGTCATCACCTGGCTCAGTGGCAGTACATTCAAGGTGCCGGGCGCGAGACCGAACGAGCATTTCAGCATCGCCCCGCCGCAAACTTGTTGTCCCATCATTCCCCCCTTAGCAGTTGTTTGATCCGATCGAACAGCATGGGCGCCGCCTCGGCGTTGCCGAGCCGCTTGCCGCGCTGATTGAAGCGCGCCGGTTGGCCGCACGGCACGCCGTCGCGGTACAGCAGCTCCTCCATCAGCGCGCCGTTGGGCCAGTAGCGCCGCACCGGGCCGCACAGCAGATTGGCGCGGTAGGTACAGCGCTGCACCACTGCGCCCTGGGCGTCGTGATCGACCGATTCGCCGTCCAGCAGGCCATCCCGGTAATGGGCGCTGCGCACCTGGCGGCCCTCGTGATAAAAGGCGGCCGGCCCTTCCAGCTTGCCGTCCGCGAGCGGTAGCCGCGCCGTCATCTGGCCGGCTTCGTCGAACGACAGCGACGGGCCGTTGGCCACGCCATCGGTCATGCTTTGCGCAGCCACCCGGCGCCCATTGACGAAGGTCTCCATCAAACCGTGCGCGACCCCGTGCCGATACACGCTGCGCTGCACCAGCGCGCCGTCGGGGCCATACACCGCCATGGCGCCATGCAGCTTGCCGTCCTCGAAATGCGCGGTCATGGCCGGCAAGCCTGTAGCGCCGAACTGTTCCAGCGGGCCATGCAGCGCGCCGCCGGCCATTCCACAGCGCAGCAGCAGCTGGCCCTTGTCGTCGTGCTCTTCGATGGTCGTCGTCATCTAGTTCACCTTTGTCAGCGCGCCCTTGAGCGTCAGGTTGGCGCCCGCTTCCACCGTGTGCGCGGCGTCGGCCTTGCTATTGATGATGGGCGCCTTGCTCTCGATCTTCAGGCCCGCGCTGTGCAGCAGCGCCTTGCCGGCCTTGCTGCTCAGGTCGGTGCCCGCTTCGCAGGTCAGCGCGGTGCCGGCCTTGTTGATCAGCTCAGTGCCGGCCTTGTTGGTCAGCGCCTTGCCCGCGTCGTTGGTCAGCGTCTCGCCGGCCTTGGCCAACAGCGCCTTGGCCGCCTCCAGCGACAGCGCGTCCTGCGTGACGATCTTGATGGCGCCCTTGACGGTGATGGTCAAGCTGCCGTCGACGGTGAGCGCACAGTCGCCCTTGACCGTGTGCGTGAACTTGGCTTCGTTGGCATGGGTTTCGTCCCCCTTGACGGAGACGGCGCGGGTGCCGGCCACGGTGTGGATCTCCTTGCCCTTTTTGAGTTCCAGCGTGCGGTCGCCTTCTTCCAGGGTATGCAGCTCGGCGCCTTTCTTGAGCGTGGTGGTGAGGGCGTCTTCAATCTCGACCAGCATGTCCTTCTGCGCGTGCAGGTACAGCTGCTCGGCGTCTTTTTTATCCTCGAAGCGCAGTTCATTGCCGGCCGTGCCCTGCTTGGATGAACGCGTACGCAGGATCGACTGGGTCTGATTGGCCGGCAGTTCGGCCGGCGTCGTGTTGTTGCCGTTGTAGACGCTACCGGTGACGAGCGGCCGGTCCGGGTCGCCGTTGAGGTAGCTGATGACAACCTCGTGGCCCACGCGCGGCAGGAACAGCGCGCCAAAGCCCTTGCCGGCGGACGCCTGGGCCACGCGTATCCACGGCGCCCGTTCATGGTCGTTGGCGCCCCGGTCCCACGCAAAATGCACCTTGATACGGCCGTGCCGGTCGGTCCAGATTTCCTCGCCCGCCGGCCCTACCACCATCGCCGTTTCGCAGCCGCCTGCGCGCGGGCGCGGGGTCTGCGCCACTGGACGGAACGGCACGGCTGCGGGAAACGCCTCGAAGGTATTCGTATAACTGTCGGCGCGCGCGCTATGGCGCACGCGGCGCAGCACGAAGGCCGCGTTCAGCGCCGGCACGAAGTGGCCGGACAGCGTGAATCGCGTGCCGGCGGCGAAGGCGTGGCAGTAGCTGTCGCCATGCAGCAGCCGCGCGCCCGCCTGGCCGGCCTCCACCCGGAGCTGGGCCAGCGCCTTGGCCGCATCGAGCGTCGGCTGGCCGCTGGCGAATTCATAGATGGCGCCCTTGCCTGCGGTCCCTGCGAAACTGCCTTCGAGCGAGGTGTCGGGCGTGCGGAAGTCGTAGTCGCTCACCGTCGCCTTCTGCAGCGCGACGCGGTGCTCATGGGCGAAGCGCGTGACCGTGTCGGCCGGTTTGGTCAGGCCGGTGCCCGGCCAGAAGCGGATCTCGGCGCCGCCGTCGCAGTCGGCGAAGTGCGCCGGCGCATCGGCCAGCACCATGCGGTGGCCCCCGGCGCTGAAGGTGAAGTAGTAAACGATGCCGGCCTGCTCCATGAGCCGCGAGACGAAGTCGAAGGCGCTTTCGTCGTACTGCACGCAATAGTCGCGCTTGGGATAGACGCCTGCCAGTTTTGAGTCAAAGGAAATGCCAAACAAGGTCAGTACATCGCGCACAATCGCGTCCACGCTCTGGTTCGAAAAGACCTTGCGGTCGCGCGACAGGGTCAACAGCCATAGCGCGGGGACCAGCTCGGCCTCGTAGACGGCGAAGTCCTTGTCCTGTCCCGTCTGGACGAAGCGCGCCACCATTCCGCCGACGTGGCGTGGGGCCGCGCCCGGGACGCTGATCGTCACCGTCATATTTTTCCCGACCACCGCCTCCGCGCTGAGCGACGTGCTGCCCGAGCGCATGTGCAGACTGAACTTGAACAACTCGGACAAGCCCTCGCTGCCCTCCATGCTGTCGAGCAGCAGGTCATCGGCGCCCAGCGGGGAGCTGAGCCGCAACATGCCGCCAGCCTGTTTAAAGTTATCCTTCACGCCGCACCCCGCACCGGGCTATCGCGAAAGCTGTACGCGAACTGCTCGCCATCCATGCGCATATGGACCGCGCAGAATGCGCAGGCGGTGGACATGCGCTCCAGGACCTGCGACGACAACCGCGGCAGCACGGTCTGGGTCAGGATGAAATCGATGTTGCGGGCGCCGCTATCGACCTCGGTGCAGCGCGCGGTGATGGCCGCGGTGACGGCGTCGTCCCAGCTGAAGCGCGCCTGGTGATTGGCGCTGAAGCGCTCGGCAAGCCTGGCCAGCTTCATCTCGGCGATGACGCTGATTTCGGCGTCGCCCAGCGGGTAATACGGAACCAGCACCACGCGGCCAAGGAAGGCGGGGCTGAACTGGCGCAGCAACACCGGGCGCAGGCGCTCAACCAGCGCGGCCGGGTCGGGCGGCGCGCCGCGCGAGGCCTGGCAGGCTTCAGTGATCACGTCCTGGGCCGCGTTCGACGTCAGCAGGATCAAGGTGTTCTTGAAGTTGATCGAGACACCCTCGCCATCGTCCATGGTGCCCTTGTCGAACACCTGGAAGAACAGTTCCAGCACGTCGGGATGGGCTTTTTCCATCTCGTCGAGCAGCACCACGCTGTAGGGCCGGCGCCGCACCGCCTCGGTCAAGACGCCGCCCTTGCCGTAGCCGACGTAGCCCGGTGGCGCGCCTTTCAGGCTGGAGATGGAATGCGCCTCCTGGAACTCCGACATATTAATGGTGATCAGATTGCGCTCGCCGCCGTAGAGCATGTCGGCCAGCGCGCAGGCGGTCTCGGTCTTGCCGACGCCGCTGGGGCCGACCAGCATGAATACCCCGACCGGCTTGCCAGGGTCGTCCAGCTCAGCGCGGAAGGTACGCACGCGGCTGGCGATGGCGTCCAGCGCCTGGTCCTGCCCGACCACGCGCTCGCACAGGCGCTCGTGCAGCTGCAACACGGTGTGAATTTCATCGGCGAGCATCTTGCCAACCGGGATGCCGGTCCAGCCCGAAATCACATCGGCGACCGTGGCCGAATCGACGCACACCGGCACCAGCGCTTCGCCGTCCTGTATCGTCTCCAAGCCCTTTTGCAAGCGTTGCAGCTGGGCGGCGTCGGCTTGCTGCTCTTCGCTGCCGTCGCTGCGCTCGGCGATGCGGCGGCGCAGGATCAGGATCTCGTCCACCGCACGCCGTTCCTCGGCGAGCTTGTCGCGCAGCTGCGCACGGCGCGCATGCAAACGGGAGAGCGCAGCCGCCACTTGATCGGCCTGGGCGCCGTCACCCTCGCCGCGCGCCAGCTGCTTGCGCAAAATGCGCAGCTCCTCGACCGCCAGCATGATTTCGTGCTCGACCGACTCCAGCTGCGGCGGCGTGCCGGCAAGCGCCAGGGCGACCCGCGCGCAGGCCGTATCGAGCACGCTGATCGCCTTGTCCGGCAGCTGGCGCCCGGTAATATAGCGGTGCGACAGGCGCACCGCGTCGCGCACGGCTTCATCCAAAATTTCCACCTGGTGGTGACGGGTCAACACGTCCACCATGCCGCGCAACATGCCGATGGCCGCTTCCGGCGTCGGTTCGTCCACCTTCACCACCTGGAAGCGCCGCGCCAGCGCCGGATCGCGTTCCACGTGTTTCTTGTACTCGGCCCAGGTGGTGGCGGCGATGGTGCGCAGCTCGCCGCGTGCCAGGGCTGGCTTCAACAAGTTGGCGGCGTCGCCCTGCCCTTCGGTGCCGCCCGCGCCGATCAGCTGATGCGCTTCGTCGATGAACAGGATGATTGGCGTGGCCGAGGCGCGCACTTCGGCGATGACGGATTTGAGGCGGTGTTCAAACTCGCCGCGCACCCCGGCGCCGGCCTGCAACAGCGCCAGGTCGAGCGAGCAGACGCGCACATTGGCCAGCGCCGGCGGCACGCCGCCCTGCGCCACGCGCACGGCAAAGCCCTCGACCACGGCGGTCTTGCCGACGCCGGCTTCACCGGTGAGGATGGGGTTGTTCTGGCGGCGGCGCAGCAAAATGTCGATGATCTGGCGGATCTCGGCATTGCGCCCGCGTACCGGGTCGATGCGCCCGGCGCGCGCCAGCGCGGTCATGTCGACGGTGTACTGGTCCAGTGCCGGCGAGGCGCCCGCCGGCGCCACGGGCGTGCCCGACGCGGGACCGGCGTCTTCGGCCGATTGCGCCAACAGTTGCGCCAGATCGGCTTTAAGACGGTCGCGGGGGATCTTCAGCAAGGCCGGCGCGGTCTCGATCAGCACGCCACGCAGGCTGTCCAGCTCCAGCATTGCCAGCAGCACGGTGCCGGAACGGATCTGCTGCGCGCCCAGCCGCATGGAACTGTTCAACCAGGCTTCCTGGAACATCGCCGTGAAGTTGGGCGACAAGGCCGGGGTACGGCCGTTGCCGCGTTTGAAGCCATCAAGGCTCGCTTGCGTCTGGGTGCGCACCGCATCCGCGTCGATGCCGAAGTGCGCGAGCATCAGCGCCAGGTCCGGGGCGTTCGCTTCGATGAGCGCCAGCAAAAGGTGCTCCAGTTCGACGTTGAAATGGGTCTGCTGGACGCACAGTTCGGCCGCGCGGCCCATCGCGCGCTTGCACTCCGGGTTGAGCTTCGACATGAGCGTGCGGATATCAATTTGCATGGCCATCAGCTCCGGTCAGTGGTGCTTGGGCGCGCAGGTCGAAGCGCGGTTGTTGGTACGCTCGTGCGCTGCTGGCGCCGCTGCACAGCCAGGCGCTTTGCCCCAGGCGCGGCGCCAGCGCCTGCGCCCCGCCGAGACGGCTGGCCGGTTGCGCGGCCAACGCCGGTTGCAGGCTTACGCTGATGTCTTGCTGCAGATGGCGGGCCACCAGCCAGCCAAGCAGGCCGTATTGGTCGCCCGACGGCAGCAGCGCGGCGAACTGCGCAGGCGCCAATGGCGCTGTCGTGAGCGCCATCGCCGCCGACTGGTCCCAGGCGCGCGCGCCGAGACTGGCGCCCATGCCCAGCTGCTGTTGGCCTAGGCGGGCATGGTCGCGCGGGGCCAGCGCGTGCCAGCGGCCGACCATCTGCCGTCCGGCAAAGGCGACGCCGATGCGGTCGCGCAGCAGCGCCAGCAAGGTCGCCATGGAGCGCGGCGCGGCGCTTTGCAGCGCGGCGTGGCGCAGCCAAGCCTGTTCGCCATCCGGTCCGCGCGCGCCTTCGGCACGGCCCAGTCCCGACAGCGCGTCCAGTGCCCGCACCAGCGCAGCGCTTTCCCGCGCGTGCGGGCGCAGGGCCAGATGCCGCTTGCAGCGGCTGCGGTACCAGAAGCCGATCAGGCGCTGATTGAAAATGTCGAGGAAATCGAGTCCCGCGTGGTCGCGCTGGCGGCGCTGCTCCAGCAGCATTTCCGTGAACGGCGTGGCGATCGGGCCATGCCCGCCCGCCAGTGTCAGCGCGGCGGTGCGCAGCATCAAGGGTGGACCCGGCCGGGCGCTGTCGCCCAGGCTGGCAATGTCGCTCGCCGGGAAGGCGAAGTCGGTCTGGCCTGCCAGTCGCACCGCTTCATCGATACCCTGTCCGGTGCCGACCGGCGCACGCGATGGTTCGCTGCGTTCGAGCAGGCTGATGGCCTGGAACAGGTTGAACTCGTGCGGCGCGCGGCGCAGCTGGGCGATCAGATCAGGCATTGTCGCCCCACCATGGCTGGCCACTGCTTCCACAGTTCGCCACGCCGCACGACGGACAGTCGCACGAAGGAGTTGGCGGTGGTGTACAGCGCGAAAAAGCGGGCCAGCACCGCGGCCAGCACCAGCGGCGACGATCCGGCGAAGGCGTCCGCATCGAATTCGAGTTCGATGTCGGTGCCGCGGCAGTGGCCGCGCCACGTGTCGCCGCCAATGCGCGCCATGGCGCTGCTTGCGCGCAGGCGCTCGATGCCGCGTATCTGGACCTGGTCGCGCGCGCTGCCGCCGGCGAACAGCATCAGCATCCGCCGCAAGGTCAGTACGCTGGCGCCGCCGTGGACCAGCGAGTGGTGGTTCAGGCGCATCAGCGACACCAGCGACCACAGCGCCTTGGTGGCGGCGGCCGGCGCGCGCTGGGCGCTTGGCGGGTACAACGCGCGAATGACGGTGGAAGCGGCAATGCCGTCGCCGTAGAAGCGGGTGCCCGGCTCGATCTGGTCGGCCAACTGGCGGTTGGTGCAAAGCAGTTGGGCGTACATCACCTGCTCCGGCAAGGCGGCGCGCACATTGCCGCCTTCGATAAAGCTGAGATACACGTCGGTGCCGTTGATGCCCTTGCGCAGGCTGGTTTCGCGGCGCATGGTCCAACTCATTGGCGCGCCCTCGCCATCCACATCGGCGTCGGCGAAGGCGTTGGGAATCTGCACGCTGCGCTCGGCGTGCGGATCGGACGCCGTCACCGATACGATCGAGTGCACCTCCATGACGGCGTCGCGGCGGCGGTCGGGCACCAGCAGGTATTCGTAATGGCGGCGATTGAAGGCGATCGGCTCGCTGGTGACGGGGAACAGGTTCACCGTCGGCACGCAGTTGAGCAGCACATTGTCATGCGTCAGCAGCGACAGCACCGGCGCGCTGTGGGTGAAGACCAGGCGCACCGAAAAACGGCTACCGCTGCCCAGGCGCCCACGCAGACCGCTCAGGTCGAAGAACTGGAACTTGCGGGGGAAGGCGAAGTATTCCTGCACCAGGCCGTAGGCGGGGTGGGCATGACCGGGCTTGCATAACATCGCCTCGTCTTCGCCGAAACCGACTTCCGTCAACTGGCGGGGCGACAGGCGATGCACGCCACTGTCACCAAGCAGTTCCACGCGCTCCAGGGAACTGAGAAGCATCTCGTGCAGAGGCATCGTCGTCATCAGGTCCCCTGTCAGGTGCAGGGACAAGGTGTCCAACTCCAGCTCGGCGACATCGATGCCGGCGTCGGTCTGGAAGTCCAGGCGCAGCGTGCGCGGGTCGTCCTGCGCGATGTTCGCCACCCGCAGCGGCCACAAGGTCGTGTCCCACGCCACCTGGAATCGGCACTGTTCGCCGCTAGCGGCGCTGGCCGACAGCATGGTTCCGCGCCGTACCGGCATGCCGGCCGTGACCTTGCCTTCGGTGGGATCAAGCGCCATCTGCACGACGGTCATGGCGGGTACCGGCTGCGTCAGATTGGGACACAGATTGTCGAGCATGGCGCCGGCCACGGCGGGTTGATCGCGATCCAGATCGCGGTGCAGGCGGGCAGTGACAAAGGCCACCGACTCGATCATGTGCTCGGTATGCGGATCGGCCGTCTCGGCGCCCGTCAACATCAGGTGGCGCGCGACTTTCGGATAGCGCGCGGCGAAATCGGCCGACTGCGTGCGCAGGTAGCTCAACTCGCGGCGATAGTATTCGAGCAGGTCGTCCTGGCTGTTCATGGTCACGTCCCCGTCCTTACGCGGCCGCAGCCAGTTGCGCCGTACCGTCATTGAGGAGCACGTGAAAATACACGCGGCACACATGCCAACCGAGGGCGACGGCGGCGTCGATATTGATGCGCGCCGCCGCCGGATGGTGGTCGTCGTGCGTGATATGCACGTGCACCTGCGACAGGCGCGGTTCGTACAGCGCGATGGCGCGCGCTACCACCAGCTCCCAGCGCGCGATATCCGCCGCCGATTGCGGCGACATTCCCAGCGTATCGGGCAGGCCGTAGTGCAGCGCCGTTGGCGAGTCGCTCAAGAACTGCTCAATGGTCAGGCCATTGCGCACATTGAACAAACGGACCATGTCTTGCCGCAGCGAGTGTTGCAGGCCATCTGGATCACGCATCTCGTCGTCCTCCGTTGCCAGCAACTTGCCGCAGAGGCGGTCGAACAATGGCATCGGTGCGCTGGCTGGCATGGCGTTCATGGGATCCCCCTGGTCAAGGTTGCTTACGGTGGAAAGAAGGCGCTTCGTAGATCGGTTAGTACGGAGTCAATGGTAGGCGGCCGGTCTCGCGTAACACTAGTAACAAGTGCGTATCTATGGGTAAGCCGGGTTGATACACTGACCTACGAGGGAAAGCGCCGCCTTTTTGCGCAGCTGCGCAAAATTTTTATACTTAGTTCCCAGTATGGTAACGGCGTGCATTTGATACGGACGGTGCTTCCCATCATGCCGGCGCAATCATTGCAAGGAATCCCGACCATAGCTTGCTAGGCCGTGATGATCAAATGGTTGTTCAGGATCAAGGCCGGGGAAATTCGTCAACCTGCCTTTTGCAGTGCAATGAAATGAATCTGTCAAAGCTTTGGAACAGGCAGGTTTAGCAAGCCGCGAAATATAGGGGAACGTATCAAATCTCGGGTTAAGCATTCAATCATCGCGTCTTTATACAAGAGCGCGCGACTCAGCGGCGGCAGATCTTTAGCACATTTTTTGGCCGCTTCGATCAGAATATAGACGTGTTCTAATGTGATTCCCATCGGAAAGTCCGGAAGTGTCCGAACGTGTACTATTAGAGCGACGGCAAGATTGGCAGCTGGCACGTCTATGTCTTCAGTATCGGCAAAATATGCCGCAAGTTGTGTCCGGTTGAACGTGTTGAAATTAATGTTCCAGTCAAATCCAACTGGATGAAAACTCTGGCCAGCGCGGTGCCTGTATTGGCCAAATCGTACCGCCTCGCCGGGCATGAAATCGTTGAGCGCCTCAATTGCTGCCATCAGCAAAGCGACGCCTTGAGTCGGACGGGCTGCAGCCGGTAGCGATTTGCCAATGTCGACATACGTAGCAAGCTTGCTTAGTTCGCGCTCGATCTGCTTCTGCCTGATCTCCTGCTCAGAGAGATATTTAGGGAGTGATTTCGCGCCGAATCCCGCTCGCTCTGTAGCCATGGCGGAGCCGACAATCATCAGTTCTTTTCCGGGGGTTCCCAAGGCAAGCAATGCAGGTTTTTTGCTGATCGCCATATTCATGTCGTAAAATGGAATCAACTGCTTCGCCAACTGTTGACATACAATCCTGGGGATACCATCCGTCGTCGTATGACCAGCACCCAACGCGTAAACAAGCACGTCCACATGTTGAGTTTCGGGAACAATTTTTGGATGGGAGTCCTTGTGGATCACAAGCTCAAGAGTGATATCCTTCGCTATCTCAACTC
Source organism: Janthinobacterium sp. CG_23.3 (assembly GCF_046115965.1). Classification (NCBI taxonomy): domain Bacteria; kingdom Pseudomonadati; phylum Pseudomonadota; class Betaproteobacteria; order Burkholderiales; family Oxalobacteraceae; genus Janthinobacterium; species Janthinobacterium sp. CG_23.3. The sequence goes on from NZ_JBJXIB010000065.1 coordinate 32,067, forward strand.
TAGACAAAAACGCAATTTCCCGTAACGCTGCCGTCTTCTCTTGAACGACATTGTTACGGCTTCCGGGCGGGAAGGCATCAGCGAACTGCTCGTCCAAATTCCCTGCGCCTGGTCGTTTGAACCAAATAGTTACAATCATTTTTCTCAGCATAGCCATTTCGACTACCCAGGCGGCCGTTGCGGAACCGCCATATACAGCCACTTTTCGGCCCTCGCAAGCCTGCCCGTCGGGCATGGACCAATTGGAGTGCAGGAAATCGGTGCCGCTTACAACCCAATCCACCCAAGTTAAGGATTTTCCAACCTTTTAACATGGTTTTTGGGCCATGTGCTTGTGCGGCTTCGGCCTGGCTTTGCGTGTTTTGGA